>JALEIO010000109.1 GCA_022769845.1 Oscillospiraceae bacterium | reverse complement strand
GCAAAACTTTTTGTTCTGCGCGGTAAAAAGCAGATTGATGTTCCAAAGCTTTATGCAGGCGATATAGGTGCTACAACAAAGCTTTTGTATACCGAAACCGCCGACACCCTCTGCTCGGTAAAAGAGCCGGTATTGCTTGAGAGAATTGAATTTCCCGAGCCCGTTTTATCGCTTGCGGTTATTCCCAAAGCAAAGGGCGACGAAGAAAAAATCAGCGCAGGCTTAAACAAGCTTGTTGAGGAGGATCCGACCTTTAAGGTTTATCAAAACAATGAAACAAAGCAAACGATTATAGCCGGCACAGGCGAGCAGCATCTTAACATTATAACAACAAAGCTTCAAACAAAATTCGGTGTTTCGGTTGACCTTGCTGAGCCGAAAATTGCTTACAGAGAAACAATAAAGAAAAAAGTTAAAGTTGAAGGAAAACACAAAAAACAGTCGGGCGGTCACGGTCAGTACGGCCATGTTTGGATTGAGTTTGAGCCGTGCGACAGCGAGGATTTGGTGTTTGAAGAAAAGATTTTCGGCGGTTCTGTTCCGAAAAACTTTTTCCCTGCGGTGGAAAAAGGACTGCGCGACAGTGTCAAGTGCGGAGTTCTGGCAGGCTATCCTGTTGTTAACCTTAAAGCAACGCTTGTTGACGGTTCATATCACAGTGTGGATTCTTCCGAAATGGCGTTTAAAACCGCTGCAAATCTTGCATATAAAGCAGGGCTTGCGCAGGCAAATCCAGTTTTGCTTGAGCCGGTGGGAAGGTTAAAGGTTAAAGCGAGAAACGACTATACGGGAGATATTGTCGGCGATATCAATAAAAGGCGGGGCAGGGTTCTCGGAATGAATCCTATGGATAAAAACATTACCGAGGTTGAAGCGGAAGTTCCTGTAAGTGAAATGGCAAAATATGCTATTGATTTAAGAGCGCTTACCAACGGCAGAGGAAAATTCAGCTTTTCTTTTGACCACTATGAGGAGGCTCCGTATAACATTTGCGAAAAGGTAATAGCCGAAAGTAAAAAACAATAAATTTAAAGCGTTCGCTTTTGCGGACGCTTTTTTGCATAAACATATTGCACTTTTTTGAAAAACGTTGTATAATTATACAAAAGTTACTTTTGGAGGAATTGCTATGAAGCTTTGGGGCGGACGTTTTGAAAAGGGAACAGATGAGCTTGTAAATGATTTTAACTCGTCAATCCGTTTTGATAAAAGAATGTATAAACAGGATATCAAGGGCAGCATTGCTCACGCAAAAATGCTTGGAAAATGCGGTGTTATAACTTATGAGGAAAGCGAGCTTATCGTAAAGACGCTTGACGAAATTTTAAGTGAAATAGAAGAAGGAAAAGCAGAATTCTTAATTGACGCAGAGGATATTCATATGAATATCGAGACTATGCTTATTGCAAAAATAGGTGATACCGGAAAGAAGCTGCACACGGGAAGAAGCCGCAACGACCAGGTTGCGCTTGATATAAGGATGTATCTTCGCGATGAAGCTTGCGATATTATAAAAATGCTAAAGGATCTTATTGCGGTTCTTATAAAAATTGCACAGGATAATCTTGAAACCATAATGCCGGGCTATACTCATCTTCAAAAAGCACAGCCCATAACGCTTGCGCATCATATGTGCGCCTATACACAAATGTTTAAGCGCGATATTATGCGTCTTTGCGACTGCAAAAAAAGAATTAACGTTATGCCGCTTGGCTCGGGAGCACTTGCCGCTACAACATATCCGTTCGACCGTGAATTTGTTGCGCGCGAGCTGGGGTTTGACGAAATAACCTATAATTCGCTTGACGGTGTATCTGACAGGGATTTTGTAATTGAAATGTCGGGTGCTCTGTCCATTGTTATGATGCATCTTTCGCGCTTTTGTGAGGAACTTATTTTGTGGAACACAAATGAGTTTTCGTTTGTTGAAATGGACGATTCCTGCTCAACGGGATCAAGCATTATGCCGCAGAAAAAAAACCCCGATGTTGCCGAGCTTATCAGAGGGAAAACAGGACGCGTATACGGTGATTTGATAAGTATTCTTACGGTTATGAAAGGTATTCCGCTTGCGTACAATAAGGATATGCAGGAGGACAAGGAGTGCATTTTTGACGCGGTTGATACGGTAAAGCTGTGCATTCCCGTATTTGCGAAAATGCTTGACACAATGAAATTCAATAAGGATATTATGTATAAGGGTGCGGGCGGCGGATTCACTAATGCAACCGACGTTGCAGACTATTTGGTGCGAAAAAACATTCCGTTCAGAAAGGCACATGAAATTGTCGGCAAAACAGTTCTTTACGCGCAAAAGCATCAAAAAGCACTGTCTGAGCTTACTCTTGACGAATATAAGGCAATTTGCGAGGATATAGACGGCGACATTTATGACGCAATCGATTTAAAAACTTGCGTTGAGGGCAGAAAAATAATTGGCGGCCCGGCAAAAGAGGCGGTTTTAAAAACGATTGAGAGGGATTTGGAATTTTTGAAAAAAGATTTTTAAAAACTCTTGACAAACATAGCATTTTGTGGTATTATCTGTTAGTGGTTGAATTGATTTATTTATATTTGACCCGTTTTAAAAGTAGAAGATCCACTTCTCACCTTACGGTTTAAAGGTATCGGTAAGGTTGTGTTTTTAATTTTTGATTGCACAAGGCAGGTGGATTTTCACCTGCTTTTTTATTTTTGTTTTGGAGGTGCTTTATCATCAGTAATAAGGAATTAATGATTAACGAGGAAATCAGAGATAAGGAAGTAAGAGTTATCTCGTCAGATGGCGAACAGCTCGGCGTTATGAGCTCAAAAGAGGCTTTGAATATCGCTGAACAAAAGGGTATGGATCTTGTAAAAATCGCTCCGCAGGCTACGCCGCCCGTATGTAAAATTATGGATTACGGCAAGTATAAATTTGAGCTTGCAAAGCGCGACAGGGAAACAAAGAAAAATCAAAAGGTTGTAAACATCAAGGAAATTCGTCTTTCGCCCTCGATTGATACCAACGATTTCAACACAAAAGTTAATCATACGCTTAAATTTTTAAAATCGGGTGATAAGGTAAAAGTAACCGTGCGTTTCCGTGGCAGAGAGGTTAATCATTCTTCGCTCGGAAAAGTTCTTCTTGACAAGTTTGCTGACGCTATAAACGAGGTTGCGGTTGTTGAGAAAAACGCAAAACTCGAAGGAAAAAATATGTTTATGGTTATCGCTCCGAAATAAAGCGCAAATGTAAAAATTGTCTTGTTAAGACTTAAAATTTCAGAAGGGAGTCATTTATTATGCCTAAAATCAAAACTCACAGAGCATCGGCTAAAAGATTCGGCCTTACCAAAAACGGCAAGGTTAAAAGAGGTCAGGCTTACAGAAGCCACATCCTCACCAAAAAGTCGACAAAGAGAAAAAGAGGTTTAAGAAAGTCTGCGTATGCTTCTGCGGCAAACGAGGCTACAATCAAGAGATTGATATTGTATAAATAATATAGAGAAGGAGTGTACTCACGATGGCAAGAGTTAAAGGCGCATTAGCTACAAGAAAAAGACGTAAAAGAGTGTTAAAACTCGCTAAAGGATACAGAGGCGCAAAAAGTAAGCTTTTCAGAACCGCGAAACAGGCTGTTATGAAATCGCTTGTTTATGCTTATACAGGCAGAAAATTAAGAAAGAGAGATTTCAGAAAGCTTTGGATTACACGAATAAGCGCTGCTGCTAAAATGAACGGCATCAACTATTCGAGATTTATGAACGGTCTTAAAAGAGCTAACATTGATATGAACAGAAAAATGCTTTCTGAAATTGCAGTTGCAGACCCGAAGGCGTTTACAGAGTTGGTTGAAAAGGCAAAAGCCGCTCTTTAATTAAAAATCTGAGCCACTATGCCAAAAGCGCATAGTGGTTTCATATTTTTTACAAAAAATTTTGCGGACGGTTTTTATATGAGTGATAATGTGATTACAAGCTCACAAAATAATATCTTCAAGCATATTTTAAAGCTTACCGAGGCAAAATACCGAAATAAATTCGGTGAGTTTGTTTTGGAGGGCGAACGGCTTGTAAACGACGCTTACGGCAGCGGCGCAGAAATTCTGTTCGTCGTTTTGTCCAAGGGTTATAACGGCAAAATTCCACCCTGCGATAAAATTTATATTTTTGATGAAAAGCTTTTTTCGCAAATTAAAAATACCGTTAATTCACAGGGTATTCTCGCGGTTGTTAAAATCAAAAAGGATGCTTCGTTTGATTTTGCAAATTCTTCAACGGTTGTGTATCTTGACGGTGTTTCCGATCCCGGTAATATGGGCACTATAATAAGAACTTGCGATGCTGCCGGAGTTGACGCTGTTATTTTGTCAAAAAATTGCGTGGATGTTTTTAATCCTAAAGTTGTGCGGTCAACAATGGCAAGCATTTTCAACGTAAAGATTATCTTTGACGATAATCATTTACAAAAGCTTAAAAATAACGGATTTTGCCTTATCGGAACGCATCTTTCTGCAAAAAAAAGCATTTTTGATATTGATTTTTTGAAAAAATGTGTTATAATTATCGGTAATGAGGCTAACGGAATTAGCAAAGACGTAATTGATATGTGCAGCGAAAAGGTTATTATACCTATGGTTGGCAAGTGTGAATCGCTTAATGCTGCGGTGTCTTGTTCTGTTTGTGTATATGAAGCGCTTCGTCAAAAACTTGCGCAAAAATAAATTGCAGTTTAAATTTAATTTTATATTTACGCGATATTTACGCGCCCTTGGCTCAACGGATAGAGTAGCTGACTTCGAATCAGTTGGTTGTAGGTTCGAATCCTACAGGGCGTGCCACAGCGTCGGAGCAAAGTTCGCTTTGCTCCGTTTTTCTTTTGCAAGAAAAACATCCGCCCGCTTTCTTGCTCCTCCTTTTTCGCAAAAAGGCACGTTCGCGACGGCTATTCGTTTGCAAGCGCACTCATTACGCCTTTGGCTCACTACCACCTTTTTGCGAGCATTCCCCTTTAAGGCACATTTTTGGTTTTTTCTTGTTGTAGCAAAGTTCGCTTTGCTCCGTTTTTCTTTGGCAAGAAAAACATCCGCCCGCTTCCTTGCTCCTCCTTTTTCGCAAAAAGGCTCGTTCGCTTCGGCTATTCGTTTGCAAGCGCACTCATTACGCCTTTGGCTTCACTACCACCTTTTTGCGAGTGTGCCTTCGGAGCAGGATATCTTTATTGGCTATCTTTCCCACAACGTCGGAGCAAAGTTCGCTTTGCTCCATTTTTTCTTTGGCAAGAAAAACATCCGCCCGCTTCCTTGCTCCTCCTTTTTTGCAAAAAGGCACATTCACGACGGCTATTCGTTTGCAAGCGCACTCATTACGGCGCATGGGCATCTATTTCATACATGAAAGTCAACATCAAAATAAATCGCACTGTTATGCGTTTTTTTGTACACGATTTTCGCAACCCTTTTTTCTGATTTTTTCGAATATTGTCTGAAAAGCCCATGTTTATATCTTGAAAATATGAGACATTTATTTTTTAATTTATATTGAAAATTGATGCAGAATATGATATAATTCCTTTAAAACCATAAACAAAAATCTTAGTAAGAATATGGA
>JALEIO010000175.1 GCA_022769845.1 Oscillospiraceae bacterium | reverse complement strand
CGCATTGGAATCGTAAGAATAAAGCGTAAGCACCGAACGCGAAAGCTTGTTCATAATGTCCTTGCTGGGCGCTTTCAAAATCATATCCTCGGTAAATCCTTCAGGCAGAGGACGGTTTTGCTTAAGCGCCTCCAAAAATGTAGAAAACTGCTTTTCATTCGGCAAAAATCCGCACAAAAGAAGATAGCACGCCTCCTCAAATGCAAACCGTCCGTCAATTCCGCAGTTTTTGGCAAGGTCTGCAATGTCGTATCCGCGATATGAAAGCGAGCCGTAATCGGCAGTTTTTTCTCCCTCGTACACAACATATCCGTGCACCTCGCTGATACCCGTAAGCCCCGCAAGAACGCCCGAACCGTCGAGGTTGCGAAGTCCTCTTTTAACATCGTAATTCTGATACAAATCAGGAGAAATTTTATATACCTCCGGCGAAAATCCGATAAGCTCACCAATGTTTTTATTGTCGATCATCAAAACAACCTCCTAATTTTTATCGTAATTTATATTTTAGCATATATTTTTGCAAATAGCAACAGTTTTTGAAATTTTTCTTATTAAATATTGCAAAAAATTCAAAATTTTACCGCATTTTTGTAAAAATCGACAATAAAATGAATTTTTTAACGTTCAAATATGCAAAAATTGTTCTAAAAATATTGCAATTTATATAAAATATATAAAGGACTGGTTTTATGAAAAAATTTTTTCTGTGGATTTTAACGGTGTCGCTGCTCGTTTTTGCGCTGCCGTTTTTGGCGGTAAATATGCGAAAAACACCGAAAGAGGAAAAGAAAAACAATATAGAATTTGATTCGGACAGTAAAATTTCGGTTTATATAAATGACGAAAAAAATTGCGTTGAAATGCCTTTTGAGGAGTACATAACAGGAGTTGTGTGCGCCGAAATGCCCGCGCTTTTCGAGGTTGAAGCAATAAAGGCGCAGGCAGTGGCAACGCGGACATACACAGCGTCGAAAATCAAGGCAAGCTCCGCGAATGCCGACAATACTCACAGCGGAGCGGCGGTCTGCACAAATCCGGCGCACTGTCAGGCTTACATTTCAAAAAAAGAGGCATATCAAAAATGGGGCGAAAATGCCGAAACGTTTTATAATAAAATTTCGTCGGCGGTATTTTCCACAAAAGGTGAAATTTTGACATATCAAGACGAGCCTATCCGCGCAGTTTTTCATTCGTCAAACAGTGGAAGAACCGAAAACGCAGCAGATGTTTGGGGCGGAGATTTTCCATATCTTAAAAGCGTTGAAAGCGGCGGCGAAAACCTGTCGCCAAAATATCAAACCGAATATACAGTTGATTACAACGTCTTTGCCGATACAATAAAAGCTGAATATCCCGACGCGGATTTAACAAAGTTTGTGGGAAATATTACGCGCACCGAAGGCGGCTCAGTTAATACAATCGAGATTTTCGGTAATGAGATTAAAGGCACAAAAATGCGCTCTCTTTTTATGCTTAAATCTGCAAACTTTGACATAAAAAAAGAAGGTCAGAATGTAATTTTTACAGTTCACGGCTACGGTCATGGTGTGGGAATGAGTCAGTACGGCGCAAATTATATGGCGTCGCAGGGCAAAAATTACGTTGAAATTCTTCAAAATTATTATCAGGGCGCGCAAATTTCTATGTATAAACCTTGAGTAAATTGTAGAAAATTTACTTGAGGTGAAAAAAATGAAAAAATTTAACGTTGCAAAAAGCGTTGAAAGTGAAAAAAAGAAATCGCCGCCCGAGAAAAAAATTTTTTATTCGCTGATAATGTGCGTGTTTGCAATCGCACTGTTCACCAGCTTTTTTTCAGGCAAAATGGAGAAAAAAATTAACGAGGCGGCAAAAAATGTAAAGCCTGCTCAAACCGAACCCGAAAAAGTAAGAGAGGTTTACATTCCGCCCGAAAGCAAAACCGACATTGGAGAGGCAGAGGCAAAAGAGGAAAAAAGTGACGTCATTACAATAAAACCCGAAGTTGAAGCCCCTGCCGCAAAACCCGAAGCGGAGGTTACGCCAAAGCCCGAAATTACAAGCATAATAAAGCCTGTAAACGGCGAAATTTTAAAGTTATTTTCGGATAAAACTCCCGTATACTCAAAAACTATGGACGACTGGCGCGTGCATGACGGCATTGACATTTCCGCAAAGGTGGGTGACAGTGTTTTTGCCTGCGCAAACGGCGTTATTGAGGACGTATTTGACGATAAAAATATGGGCACAACGGTGATTATTGACCATGGCAGCTTTAAATCGAAATATCAGAATTTATCACCTAACACTGCCGTTCAAAAAGGCGTAGAGGTTAAAGAAGGAGATACAATAGGCGTTGTGGGCGACAGCGCGGCATACGAGATTGCCGACGCGCCGCACCTGCATTTTGAACTGTATGAGGGAAATGTTCAAAAAAATCCCGAAAAAATGTTTAAATAATGACGCGAAGCTAAAACAGCGTTTTAATACTGTTTTTAGGCTTGAAATTGTAAATTTCACACAAATGGTTTCGCAAAATCATTTGCCAGCAGGCATTAAATAAGAGCAAAAACGGGCCGATAAATTATATCGACCCGTTATTTTTTTAAACTTCAGGAAGTGTGTCAAAGCCTTTTTGCAAATCTGCGTCTGTGGGAATGTAATCTGTCATTGTGCCGTTTAAATATGACTGATATGCGCTCATATCAAAATATCCCGTGCCTGTAAGACCAAACAAAATCGTCTTTTTCTCGCCCGTTTCCTTGCACTTTAACGCCTCGTCAACCGCAGCTCTTATTGCGTGCGACGACTCGGGTGCAGGAAGTGTGCCTTCTGTTTTTGCAAACATAACCGCCGCGTCAAACACCTTTGTCTGCTCAACTGATACCGCGTCGATATATCCCTCGTCATAAAGCTTGGATATAATGGTGGACATTCCGTGATATCTCAATCCTCCAGCATGGTTGGGCGACGGCATAAATCCGCTGCCGAGCGTATACATCTTCATAAGCGGCGTCTGCTTGCCGGTGTCACCGAAATCATATGCGTATTTTCCGCGTGTCAGCGACGGACAGGATGCAGGCTCAACCGCAATAAATTTAATATCATTTTTGCCGCTGATTTTTTCTGCCATAAACGGCGCGATAAGACCGCCGAGGTTTGAACCGCCGCCCGCACAGCCTATGATAACATCAGGCTTTATGCCGTATTTGTCAAGAGCAATTTTGCTTTCAAGTCCGATAATCGACTGGTGCATCAAAACGTGATTTAAAACGCTTCCGAGAACATATCGGCAGTTTTCGGTTTTCATTGCAACTTCGGTAGCCTCGGAAATAGCACAGCCAAGCGAGCCGCCCGTATTGGGATTTTCTGCAAGAATTTTTCTGCCTATCTCGGTTGTATCGGACGGCGAAGGAATAACCTTTGCGCCGTATGTTTCAATAACTGCTTTTCGGTAAGGCTTTTGCTGCGATGAAACCTTAACCATATAAACGCTCAAATCAACACCGTAAAACGCACACGCCATTGACAGCGCGGTGCCCCACTGACCTGCTCCCGTTTCGGTGGTAAGCTTGGTTATACCCTGCTCTTTAGCGTAATAAACCTGCGCCGCGGCAGAGTTTAACTTGTGCGAACCCGATGTGTTTGTACCCTCGAATTTATAGTAAATTTCAGCAGGCGTGTCCAGCGCCTTTTCAAGATTGTACGCCCTTATAAGCGGCGACGGACGATACATTTTGTAAAACGATAAAATCTCGTCTGGAATATCAATATACTCGTCTGTTACGTTAAGCTCCTGCTTTGCAAGCTCGGTACAGAAAATGTGCGAAAGCTCCTCCAACGTACAGGGCTTTTTTGTGCCGGGATTGATAATCGGCTCGGGCTTGTTTTTCATAAATGCCCGCAAATTAAGCCATTTTTTAGGCATTTCGTCCTCGGTCAAATAGATTTTGTAGGGAATTTTGCTCATTTTGATTTCTCCTTTAAAATTTATTTGAGCAGATAAGAAAAACCGAACGAAAAGAATCGTTCGGTTTTAG
>JALEIO010000152.1 GCA_022769845.1 Oscillospiraceae bacterium | reverse complement strand
CTCCTATGGTACACTGGCCCGAAGTTATTGTAACCTATGACAGCACAGACAAAGTTCTTTTTTCAGCGGACGGATTCGGAAAATTCGGTGCACTTGATGTTGATGAGGATTGGGCGTGCGAGGCTCGCAGATATTATTTCGGCATTGTCGGCAAATACGGCGCGCAGGTGCAGAATTTATTAAAGAAGGCCGCAGGTCTTGAAATAAATACAATCTGCCCCCTTCACGGTCCTATTTTGAAAGAAAATCTCGGCTACTACTTAAATCTTTATAATATATGGTCGTCATATTCGGTTGAAACAGAGGGTATTATGATTGCATATACCTCGGTTTACGGCGGCACAAAAAAAGCAGTTGAGCTTTTGGCGGCGCAGCTTAAAGAAAAGGGATGCCCCAAGGTAGTGTTAAACGACCTTGCACGCTGCGATATGGCAGAGGCTGTTGAGGACGCTTTTCGTTACAGCAAGCTTGTTCTTGCCACCACCACTTACAATGCAGATATTTTCCCGTTTATGCGCGAATTTATCGACCATCTTACTGAAAGAAATTATCAAAACAGAATTGTTGCGTTTATGGAAAACGGCTCGTGGGCACCGCTTGCGGCAAAAATTATGAAGGAAAAGCTGTCGGAAAGCAAAAAGCTTACCTTTGCAAATAATACTGTTCACATAAAATCGGCACTAAATGATGAAAGCAAAAAGCAAATTACCGCGCTTGCAGACGAGCTTTGCGCAGATTATATTGCACAGGCAGGCGAAACGGTGGACAAAAACAACCTAAACGCACTGTTTAACATTGGCTACGGTCTTTATGTCGTAACTTCAAACGACGGCAAAAAGGACAACGGACTTATAGTAAACACAATCACACAGGTTACAAATACACCTAACAGAATTGCCGTTACTATTGATAAAAAGAACTATTCACACCATGTTATAAAGCAAACGGGAATTATGAACGTTAACTGTCTTTCGGTTGACGCGCCCTTCTCCGTTTTTGAAAATTTTGGTTTTCAAAGCGGCAGAAGCGCTGATAAATTCGCGCAGATTAAACCGCTTTATTCCGATAACGGCCTTGCTTTTCTGCCAAGATATATAAATTCGTTTATGTCGCTTAAGGTTGAACAGTATGTAGTCCTTGACACTCACGGAATGTTTATTTGCTCAATCAGCGAAGCAAGAGTTATTTCCAATGCCGAAACAATGACATATACCTATTATCAGAACAACGTTAAACCAAAGCCGCAGACAGAAGGAAAAAAAGGATTTGTGTGCAAGGTTTGCGGATATATCTACGAGGGCGATACGCTTCCCGACGATTTTGTTTGTCCTCTGTGCAAACACGGCGCGGCAGATTTTGAACCCATTTCGTAAAATAGATAATCATAAAAAACGGGCGTTTAAAACGCCCGTTTTTTATTTTTCCAAAATCATATCCCCTATTTTATAAACCGTTCCTGCGCCCATAGTGATTACAATATCGCCGCATTTTGCATTTTTTATTATATAATCGGCAATGTCGTTAAAATCCTTTATATAAACCGCCCCGTCAATAATGTTTGCCAAATCCCTTGCCGAAACAATTCCCATATCCTTTTCGCGCGCGGCATAAATATCGGTTATAATAACCTTATCCGCCAGCTTTAAAGCCTTTGCAAAATCATTAAGAAGCGCTTTTGTTCTTGAATATGTGTGAGGCTGAAAAATGCACCATACAGTGTTGTGATGAGTATCTTTTGCAGCCTTGAGCGTAACTGTAATCTCGGTTGGATGATGCGCATAATCGTCCACAATCTCAAAACCGTTTTTCTCACCTTTTTTTTCAAAACGGCGGTGCGTTCCGCAAAATGTCTCCAAGCCTTTTTTAATTTTTTCAGCATCAAATCCAAGCTCGTACCCTGCCGCAAAAGCAGCAAGCGCATTTGTGATATTATAACTTCCGCAAACGTTGAGCTTTAAATGTGAAATCTTTTCACCGTTTAACAAAACGTCAAATTCGGGATGCGCACCTTCATCATACACAATATTCTTGGCTGTAAAATCACCGCCGTCAATGCCGAAGGTTACCGCCTTGCAGCGTGCGCATTTTGCCGTTTCAAGCGCATTTTTGTTATCATAAGACACAATAAGGCAGCCGTCGTCAGGCAAAAGCTTCGCAAAATCACAAAAAGTCTGTTTAATTTCGTCAATATCTTTAAAATAATCGAGATGATCGGCTTCAACATTCAAAATTATTCCGATTTTCGGGAAAAAATGCAGAAAGCTTCGGTGATATTCGCACGCCTCGGTTAAAAAATATCCGCTCTTGCCGGTGCGAAGATTTCCTCCGATTGCGTCAAGCTCTCCGCCGACTGTAATTGTCGGGTCTGTATCGTTTGCAAGCAAAACGTGAGCGATCATTGACGTTGTGGTGGTTTTTCCGTGTGTTCCCGAAACGGCAATCGGCACATCATAATGCTTCATAATTTCACCTAAAAGATATGCGCGTTCAATGCATCTTATTCCCTTTTTCCGCGCTTCGCAAAGCTCCTCGTTATCCTCGCTTATTGCCGCGGTATATACCACCAAATCGGGATTTGTTATATTTTCGGCCCTTTGACCTACCGAAATTTTTGCTCCGAGCGCTTCAAGCTCGTCTGTAAGGTGTGATTTTGCCGTATCCGACCCCGACACCTTTTTCCCGTTATGTAGCATAATATGCGCAAGAGAGCTCATACTTATTCCGCCTATACCAATAAAATGTATATAATCCTCTTTCATATTTTAAAAATTCCATTCCCTTCATTAAATAAATAACCAAAAATATTTCCAAATTTTTTTAAAGTTATATATATTATACAACATATTTTCAAAAAATAAAATACAATATTCAAAATTTGTTGAAATTTTTTTAAATTAAGTATATAATAAATAAGTATATTAACAAAAAAGGTGATGAATATGCCTGAATTTAAGCTTGTATCGGACTATAAGCCTATGGGTGACCAAATAAAGGCAATCGACAGTCTTACAAAAGGAATACAAAACGGTGACAAGGGGCAGACGCTTCTCGGAGTTACAGGCTCGGGAAAGACGTTTACAATAGCAAACGTAATAAAAAACGTCAATAAGCCCACGCTTGTTTTGGCGCACAATAAAATTCTTGCGGCACAGCTGTGCAGTGAGTTTAAAGAGTTTTTTCCCGAAAACGCGGTTGAATATTTTGTTTCGTATTACGACTATTATCAGCCCGAAGCGTACATTCCGTCAAGTGACACATATATTGAAAAGGATTCGTCTGTAAATGATGAAATCGACAAGCTTCGCCACAGCGCGACTGCCTCTCTTTTTGAACGGCGCGATGTAATAATTGTTGCGAGCGTTTCGTGCATATACGGACTCGGCGACCCGGACGATTACAAAAACCTCATAGTTTCGGTTCGCGTCGGTAGTGTTATGGACAGAAACTATCTTTTGAAAAAGCTTGTTGACATTCAGTACACTCGAAACGATATTGATTTTTCGCGCGGCACTTTCAGAGTTCGCGGAGATATTGTGGAGGTTTTTCCTGCAAATTCAAACGAAAAAGCAATAAGAATTGAGTTTTTCGGTGATGAAGTGGAGAGAATTTGCGAAATTGATACCGTTACGGGCGAAATTCTTAATTTTCGCTCGTATATTGCAATTTTTCCCGCCTCGCACTATGCGACAACTCCCGAAAAAATGAAGCGTGCAATTATTACAATCGGCGACGAACTGAACGAGCGCGCCGCCTATTTTAAGGAGCACGACAAAATTTTAGAAATGCAGCGAATTCTTCAGCGTACAAACTACGACCTTGAAATGATGCAGGAGGTCGGATTTTGTCAGGGCATTGAAAACTATTCGCGCCATATAAGCGGCAGAGCGCCCGGAACACGTCCGTACACTCTTATGGATTATTTTCCTAAAGATTATCTTTTGGTAATAGACGAGTCGCACGTTACCGTTCCGCAGGTCAGGGCAATGTACGCCGGCGACAGAGCGCGAAAGGACACGCTTGTTGAATACGGATTTCGACTTCCGTCCGCATACGATAACCGTCCTCTTAATTTTAAAGAATTTGAAGGTATGATAAATCAGGTTATTTTTGTGTCTGCAACGCCTGCAGAGTACGAAAAAGAGCATTCGCAAAACATATGCGAGCAGGTTATTCGTCCTACGGGACTTCTCGACCCCGAGGTTATTGTCCGTCCCATAAAAGGTCAGATTGACGACCTTATAGCCGAAATACACTCTTCCGTACAAAAACAGGAGCGCGTTTTGGTTACCACGCTTACCAAAAAAATGGCGGAAAGCCTTACCGATTATTTAAAAGATGCCGGAATTAAAGTGCGCTATCTGCACTCCGATATTGACACAATCGAAAGAATGGAAATTGTGCGCGATTTGCGTCTCGGCGTGTTTGACGTACTTGTGGGAATCAACCTTTTAAGAGAAGGACTCGACATACCCGAAACATCGCTTGTAGCAATACTCGACGCCGACAAAGAAGGATTTTTACGAAGCGAAACCTCTCTTGTTCAGACAATCGGCAGAGCAGCGCGAAACAAAAACGGACGTGTTATTATGTATGCCGATACAATAACGCGCTCAATGAAAGCGGCTATTGACGAAACAAACAGAAGAAGAAAAATTCAAAACGATTATAATGTTAAACACAACATTACGCCGAAAAGCATAAAAAAAGATATACGCGACGTTATTCAAACCGTTGCGCAGGAAAGCACTCAAAGCAAAGATGCAGTGAAAAAACCCATTTCAAAAGAGGACAAAATTACGGCTCTTACCTCGCTTATGCAGGCTGCGGCCAAAAATCTTGAATTTGAAAAAGCGGCAAAATACCGCGATGAAATAGAAAAACTTAAAAAGAAAGCATTTTAGAAGGTGAAAAAATGTCAAAGGATTCAATAATTATAAAGGGTGCAAGACAACATAATTTAAAAAATATAGATATCACAATTCCGCGTGATAAATTTGTGGTTTTTACAGGACTTTCAGGCTCGGGAAAATCGTCGCTCGCGTTTGATACCATCTACGCCGAGGGTCAGCGCAGGTATATTGAGTCGCTTTCCTCCTATGCGCGTCAGTTTTTGGGACAAATGGACAAGCCCGACGTTGACTATATTGAGGGATTGTCCCCCGCAATTTCTATTGACCAAAAAACCACAAGCAAAAATCCGCGCTCGACTGTGGGAACCGTAACCGAAATTTACGATTATCTCCGCCTTATTTACGCAAGAATAGGCATTCCGCACTGTCCAAAGTGCAAAAAAGTTATAAAACAGCAAACGGTTGACGAAATTGTAGATAAGGTTTTAAGCTTTGAAAACGGCACAAAGCTTCAAATTCTTGCGCCCGTTGTGCGCGAAAAAAAGGGCGAACATCAAAAGGTATTTGAAAGCGCGAAAAAAAGCGGATATGTGCGTGTAAGAGTCGATTCTGTAACCTACGATTTATACGAAGAAATAAAGCTTGAAAAAACAAAACGGCACTCAATAGAAATTGTGGTTGACCGAATTGTTTTAAAAGACGGCATTTCAGCACGACTTACCGATTCAATAGAAACCGCTTTAAAGCTTGGCGGAGGTCTTGTGATTATTGAAATAATCGGCGGCGAGGAAATGATGTTCAGTCAAAACTATGCCTGTCCGGACTGCGGAATAAGCATTGAAGAAATGTCGCCTCGTATGTTTTCGTTCAACTCTCCGTTCGGCGCCTGTCCCACCTGCTCGGGACTCGGTAATTTAACCGAATTTGACGAAGATTTAATAATTCCCGACAAATCTCTCTCACTTCGTGAGGGCGCAATTAAAGCTATGGGCTGGAACGTCAAGGACCAAAAAACAATAGCGTATGCGCAGCTTTCGGGACTTGCAAAAAAATATGGATTTTCGCTTGATACTCCAATAAACGAGCTTAAAGATGAGCATTACAATGTTCTTATGTACGGCACAGGAGGCGAGCCGATTTCTTATTTTTACAAATACAACATAGAACAGCCGTTTGAGGGGGTTATGAAATGCATTGAACGCAGATATAAAGAGAGTTATTCCTCCTTTATGCGCGCAGAATACGAAAATTATATGAGCTCGGTAAATTGCCCCGAATGTCACGGCGAAAGGCTGAAAAAAGAGGTTTTGGCGGTTACTATTAACGGCAAAAGCATTTCGGATGTAACAAAAATGTCGGTGCGTGACGCGAAGAAATTTTTTGAGGAAATAAAGCTTACCGACACCGAAAAAATAATTGCAAATCAGGTTTTGAAAGAAATCAACGCACGCCTCGGATTTTTGGTAAACGTAGGCCTCGGATACCTTACGCTTGCACGCTCGGCGGGAACGCTTTCGGGCGGCGAAGCGCAGAGAATACGTCTTGCAACGCAAATCGGCTCCGGACTCACGGGTGTTTTGTATATTCTTGACGAGCCGAGCATCGGACTTCATCAGCGCGACAACGACAAGCTTCTTGCAACGCTCAAAAACCTTCGCGACTTGGGAAATACGCTTATTGTAGTTGAACACGATGAAGACACAATGTTTGCCGCTGACTACATTGTTGATATCGGCCCCGGCGCAGGAGTTCACGGCGGCGAAGTCGTGGCACAGGGAACGGTTGAAGATATTATGAAGGAAAAGCGCAGCCAAACAGGACTTTATCTTTCGGGTGCGAAAAAAATTGAAGTTCCTTTAAAAAGACGCAGCGGCAACGGTAAATTTTTAACCGTTTACGGCGCGTCACAAAACAATCTTAAAAACATAGACGTAACCTTTCCACTCGGCAAATTTATTGCTGTAACAGGTGTATCGGGCAGCGGAAAATCATCGCTTGTCAACGAAATTTTATATAAGAAACTGTCGTCGGTTCTTAACGGCTCAAAGAAAAAAGCAACGAATTTTAAAAAAATCGAAGGCATAGAAAATCTCGATAAGGTTATAAACATCGACCAGTCGCCGATTGGCAGAACACCAAGGTCAAATCCGGCAACATACACCGGCGTTTTCACCGATATACGTGAGCTTTTTGCCGGAACAAACGAAGCAAAGGTGCGAGGCTACAAATCAGGCCGTTTCAGCTTTAATATAAGCGGCGGCAGATGCGAAGCCTGCTCGGGTGACGGCATACTGAAAATTGAAATGAACTTTCTTCCCGACGTTTATGTTCCCTGCGAAGTGTGCAAGGGCAAGCGCTACAACCGCGAAACGCTGGAGGTTAAATATAAGGATAAAAATATTTATGAAGTTTTGGAAATGACAGTCGAAGAAGGCTTGGAATTTTTCAAAAACCTTCCTAAAATCAAGAGAAAACTGCAAACTCTTTATGACGTTGGTTTGGGATATATCAAAATCGGTCAGCCCTCCACCACTCTTTCGGGCGGAGAGGCGCAAAGGGTTAAGCTTGCTACAGAATTAAGCCGTCGAAGCACAGGAAAGACAATTTATATTCTGGACGAGCCGACAACAGGTCTGCATACCGCGGACGTTCATAAGCTTATTGAGGTGCTGAACACTCTTGTTGACAGTGGCAACACCGTCGTGGTAATAGAGCATAATCTCGACATCATAAAAACCGCCGATTACATTATTGATCTCGGCCCTGAGGGCGGCGATATGGGCGGAACAATCGTCTGCACCGGTACACCTGAAGAAATAGCAAAATGCGGAAAATCATTTACGGGAAAATATCTGAAAAAATATTTGGAAAAGTAAAAGCTTTATTAAAAATTAAGGGACGAGATA
>JALEIO010000132.1 GCA_022769845.1 Oscillospiraceae bacterium | reverse complement strand
ATGCAGTCGGACGCGTCCATAATAACGTCAACATTTCCGACAAATCCGTAAACAAACATATCCTTATGCATTTTAAGCTTTTCAAGATGCGCCTTTAATTTTTTGTTGTTGCCGCAAACTGCAATAATCTGAAAATCGTGCTCCGACTTATCAAGATTTTTAACGTGCCGCGCAACATCACCGAAGCCCATACTGCCTGCAATGACAAAAACCGTATCCTTATTGGGAATGCCAAGTGTCTCTCTTGCCTCTGCTTTAGACATTTTTTTAGAAAATTTCGGATGTACAGGTATGCCGAAAGGCAAAATTTTATTCTTCGGAATACCTTTTTTTAGCATCTGATAATCCAAAAGATCGGACGCCGTAACATAATAATCAAGATTAGTTTCCTCCCAAAACGGATGAACGGTAAAATCAGTAACTATGCCGATAGTCTTAATTTTTTCATCCAGCGCGTTTTTCTCACGCAAAATTGTCAAAAGCTCGCCTGCAAAAATGTGCGTTGCAATAACCGCGTCTGCATTTTGCGCTGCAATAAATCGTGCAAATTTTCTTATCACAAGCGCCGTTCCGAACGCTCCCATCTTCATTTTTATATCAGTATCCGACTTTTTTTCCGCCATACGATAAAACTTTCCGTACAATTTCGGAACATATTTGGTAGAAAAAAGATATCCTTTTTCAACGGTATCGCTCAAATACTTGTTAAAATACTTGTATGCGTCAATGGTAACAGTTTCTATTCCAAGGGTTGTAAAACATTCGTTTATTGCCTTTGCAGCAGTGTTGTGACCACCGCCTGCCGAGATGGTAAGAATTACTGCTTTCATATTTTTCGCTCCTTATTTTCACACATTTTAATCATTGCACATAATATATTATTAAGCCAACAGGCTCAAACACAGAATAATAAGTGGAGGTGTTAACTATGACAAGAGGCTGCTGCCCGAACCTTTTTAACGGAAATGACGGTATATTGTTTTTCATTTTAGTGTTCCTGCTTCTTTTCGGCTGCTGCGACTGATAAAGGCGCAAAAAATCCAAAAATAAGGAGGTGCACTTAAATGTTCGGTTTTGGTAACAACGGCTGCTGCGAAAACAGCAGTACAGTATTGTGGTTCTTAATACTCATTCTTTTGTTATTCATAAACTGCGGCGAGGACAATACCCCCTGCTGCCAGTAATTTTAAGTAATTTGGAGGTAAAATATGATTGACTGCTGTAATCCGTGCGAGGTAAAACCGCATTGCCCGCCCGACCCTTGCTGTAAAAACACCTGCGGCATATTTTCCGGAACAAACATCTGGATTATAATAGGCGCAATAGTTATAATCTGGCTGCTGTTTTCAAATGACGATTGCTGCTGCTAAATAAAATTCAAAGCAGAACGATATGGCTTTCCTTCGGGCTGACGGATTTTTAACGACCGTCAGCCTGATTTTTTGCAAAAATATCACCGTTTATTTCAGGCAGAAAATACAGGTATCCGTCTATATACTCATATTTTCCGTCAATGGTTATAGAGTACACGTCTGCATTGTTCATTGCCGAAAATACCGCTATAAAATCTTCCGCCTCATAGCTTGCAATATCTGTTTTCGTCTTTTTTACAATATTCAAAAATTCCTTGTCCTGCCACGGAGCAAACTCGGCGTTTGCAAGAGTTGCAAAAAATGCTTTCAAGCATTCAAGCTTTTCCGCATTCTGCGCGGAAAGATTTGAAAGATACATAAGCGACAGCGCAAAGCTTTTTGGGTTAAGCACATTTTCACCGTTTTGAAAATTAAAGCTTTCGCCGTTTTTTGAAAACGAAACGGAGCGCGGAAAATTAACCGTAATATCGCCCGTAATGTTTACAATTTTTTCAATTAAATCTTTGTCAAGACAAATATATTTGTCAATTTTTACGTTCAAAAGTTTTTCGGTTTCCGACTTCAAAACGTCCGCACCTTCATCATAATAAACCTCGCGAAGCGACTTTTTCTCTTTGTCGTATGAAATTTTTGACTCTCTCGGCACATCCGCAGCCGCAATTTTATTTGTTTTTACGTCAATCGAAACAATGCAAAAAGAATCCGCTTCTTTTTTTTCGTCGTTTAGAAAAATCACCAAAATATTGGTGATTTTTTTTAACCGATCGGGCAGCGTTTTGCTTTCGCTTTTAAGATTATTTAACGAAAACGCGCATATTACACCCAAAAAAATCACAACAAATGAACATACCGAAATAATAAGTATTTTTAATCTATCTTCTTTTTGAAACAGCATAATCTCCGCCTTAAAAATCATTATAACAATTAAAATATAACATATTTTGATTGTAAAATCAATAGCAATTGACAAAAGAAGGGTAATTGTTGTATAATAAATCAGTAAAAAAGCATTGGAGGATTTTTAAAAATGACGCTTGACAAACTAAAAGTAGGTTCTTCGGGAGTAATCACAGCAGTTGGCGGAAAAGGAGCGTTAAGACGGCGGCTTTTGGATATGGGGCTTACTCCCAAAACCGAGGTTTTTGTGCGAAAGGTTGCGCCTTTGGGCGACCCGATTGAGCTTTTTCTTCGCGGATACGAGCTTACCATAAGGCTTGAGGACGCAAAAAATATAGAAATTTTAAAAAAATAATCAAGGATTTGAAGTGAAAAAATGAGTATGACATTTGCACTGATAGGCAATCAAAACTGCGGAAAAACCACGCTTTTCAATCAGCTTACGGGCAGCAATCAGCACGTCGGAAATTTTCCGGGCGTAACGGTTGAAAAAAAAGAAGGAATTATAAAAAAACAAAAAGATAAATTTGTTGTCGATTTGCCGGGAATTTATTCAATATCTCCCTACACGGCTGAGGAGGTTGTAACGCGTGATTTTCTTATAAACGACCGTCCCGACGGAATAATAAACATAATTGACGCAACAAATATTGAACGAAATCTTTATCTGTCGCTGCAAATTATTGAGCTTGGAATACCAATGGTAATTGCTCTTAATATGATGGATGAAATAAAGTCAAGCGGAAGCTTTATAGATGTTAAAATGCTCTCAAACGAGCTCGGAGTGCCGGTAGTTCCTATAAGCGCAAGCAAAAACGACGGAATTGACGAGCTTGTAAGCGTTGCGGTAAAAACTGTGGAAAACAATGACAAGCCTGCAAAAACCGACTTTTGCAAAGGCAGTGTGCACAGGGCAATCCATTCGCTTGCACACCTTATAGAGGATCACGCCGAACGAAAAAATATTCCCGTTCGATTTGCCGCAACAAAGCTTGTAGAAGGTGACGAGCCAATGATTAAACTGCTCGATTTAAACCAAAACGAGCTTGATATTTTAAACCACGTTGTAACCGAAATGGAAACCAATCTCGACACAGACCGCGAAGCCGCACTTGCCGATATGCGATACGATTTTATAACATCGCTGTGCCAAAAGGCGGTTGTAAAAGCCGGTCAGACAAAAGAACAGGAGCGCAGCATAAAAATTGATGCGCTTCTTACTCATAAATTTTTTGCGTTTCCTATATTTATTGGTATAATGGCGCTGATATTTTACCTTACCTTCGGCGTTTTGGGGGCATATTTAAGCAGCGGCTTTTCATACCTAATAGACGTTGTAACCGCAGCGGCGGACAATGCGCTTTACGCTCTCGACATAAACAAAGCTCTCCATTCACTCATCATTGACGGCATCTTTGCAGGTGTCGGAAGCGTTTTGAGCTTTTTGCCCACAATCGTAATTTTGTTTTTGTTTCTATCCATTCTGGAAGATTCCGGATATATGGCAAGAGTTGCGTTTGTAATGGACAAGGTTCTTCGCAAAATCGGTCTTTCGGGACGTTCGTTTGTACCGCTGATAATAGGTTTCGGCTGTTCGGTACCTGCCATTATGGCAACCCGTACCCTATCGAGCGAGCGCGACCGAAAAATGACAATACTTCTCGTGCCGTTTATGTCGTGCAGTGCTAAATTGCCTATTTACGCGGTTTTCGTGCAGGCATTCTTTACATCGCACAAAGCGCTGATAATGACATTTTTATATGTATTCGGAATAATTATGGGAATTTTGTCGTGCCTGCTTTTAAAAGGCGTATTTTTTAAAGGCAAGCCCGTACCGTTTGTTATGGAGCTTCCGGCATACCGCTTTCCGTCATTTAAAAGCGTTTGTCTGCATATGTGGGAAAAGGCAAAGGATTTTATCGTAAAAGCGTTTACAATCATCTTTTGCGCAACAATTGTAATATGGATTTTGCAAAATTTCGATACGCATTTTAATATGGTATCCGACAGTTCAAAAAGCATACTTGCAGCAATCGGAGGAATAGCGGCGCCTGTATTTAAACCGCTCGGCTTCGGCGACTGGCGGGCGGCAACTGCGCTTATTACCGGGCTTACCGCAAAAGAGGCTGTGGTAAGCACTCTGCAAATGCTTACGGGTGATGCAGGGCTTTCGTCAATATTCACAACACATCTTGCGGCGTTGTCGTTTTTGATTTTCACACTTCTTTATATGCCGTGTGTTGCGGCAATGGCGGCAATCAGGCGCGAATTTGACAGTACGGTAAAATCAATTTATATGATGATATATCAAACCGCATTTGCCTATGCTGCTGCATTTTGCGTGTATAATGCAGGGCGCCTTATGGGGTTTGGCAGAGATGCCGCGCCGGGAATTGCCGAAATTATAATTGGCATTTTCCTTGTTGCTGCAATCGTATGCGTTGCACTTTACCTTATATTAAGCAAAAACCATTGCAGCGCTAATTGTTCAAAATGCGCAAAAAATTCTAAAAATAAAAGTTTTTAATATATAAACAGGAGGATTATAATATGAAAAGAGTGCTTGCAATCGATCTCGGGGCGTCAAGCGGACGAGGAATTATTGCGCAAATGGAAAACGGAAAAATAAACTTAAAAGAAATTCACCGTTTTCAAAATAACGGAGTATGGGCAGGAAACGATTTTCTTTGGGATGTTTTGCATCTTATAGACGAAATTAAACAGGCAATAGTAAAGGCGAATAACGACGGCGGCTTTGACCTTATCGGAATTGATACCTGGGGAGTTGATTACGGTCTTTTAGACAAAGACGGCTCGCTTCTTACCAATCCCATACACTATCGCGATGCGCGAAACGATATAGGTCAAAAAGAAGCGTTTGAAATTATGAGCGATAAAGAAATTTATGAAAAAACCGGAATACAAATTCTCAATTTTAACACGCTTTATCAGCTCGTTTATGCAAAAAATCATAAAAATCACATTCTTGAAAACGCGAAAACCTTTTTGTTTATTCCGGATTTATTAAATTATTTTTTAACCGGTGTTGCAAAAAACGAATATACCATTGCCTCCACATCTCAAATGCTTAATCCGTATACAAAAAACTGGGATTTTGAACTTTTGGAAAAATTCGGCATAAACACCGATATTTTTTGCGATATAATTATGCCCGGTCAAAAAATAGGCTCGCTTTCCGACAAGGTATGCGAAGAATTAAAGGTTAAAAAAGCAGATGTTATCGCAGTCGGCTCGCACGATACCGCGTCCGCCGTGGTGTCCGTTCCGTCGGATAAAAAGAATTTTGTATATATAAGCTGCGGAACTTGGTCACTTTTCGGAACAGAGCTTGATGAGCCGAACATAACCGAAGCAGGCTATCTCTCGTCTTACACAAATGAAGGCGGCTGCGGCGGAAAAATAAGATTTCTCACAAATATTATGGGTCTTTGGCTAATACAGGAATCGCGCCGTACATACAAAAAAGAGGGTAAGGATTTAAGCTTTGCCGACCTTGAGGCAATGGCGAGGGAATCCGAACCGTTTAAATGCTTTATTGACCCTGATTATCCCGAATTCGGAAAGCCCGGCGATATTCCCAAAAGAATTTATGAATACTGCAAAAAAACAGGTCAGCGCACACCCGAAACCATAGGCGAAACGGTGCGTTGCATATATGAAAGCCTTGCCCTTAAATATAAGCTTTCACTTATCAATCTTGAAAAAATCACCGGCAAAAAGTTTGAAAAAATAAATATTGTCGGCGGCGGAACAAAAGACCCGTTCCTCTGCACAATGACCGCAGACGCGTGCGATACAGAGGTCAATGCCGGTCCGATTGAGGCAACAGCGCTCGGAAATATTGCAATGTGCCTTATAAATGCGGGCGAAATAAAGGATATTGCCGAAGCACGAAGAATTATAGCAAACTCCTTCCCCGTAAAAGAATATAAGCCTAATCATACTGCCGAGTGGGACGAAGCGTTTGAAAGATTTAAAAAAGTTATCGAAAAATAATACGTTCTTATTATAATTTTCGCACAACAACGTTAAATTTCGTATGCCTTTTACTTTGGCACACATTAATTTTACATAAAAAAGCGTTTTTAACACATCAACCTCCTAACCCCCAATCTTGGGGGCAGGATGGTTCGCTTTTTTGAAACAAGCTGATTGCGCACTTCTCGCGCGCAATTTCCTATGTTATAAAAAAGCGTTAAAACGTATCAACCCCCTGACCCCCAATCTTGGGGGCAGTATGGTTCGCTTTTTTTGAACAAGCAAAATTGCTAACTCAAAACGAGCAATTTCCTATGTTATAAAAAACGGGTCGGTAAATTCCGACCCGTTTATAATTTTTTCTATTCCAACTCAATTAAACCGTAGTTGCCGTCATTTCTCTTATAAACAACCGCAACACTGCCTTCAGCTGAATTGTCAAAAATATAAAAGTTGTGACCGAGCATATTCATCTGCAAAATTGCTTCCTCCGCACTCATAGGCTTTTTAGAATATTTCTTGGTCTTGACAATTTTAAATTCTTTTTCTTCTTCCGGTACGCTCTGAACATCATCAGGAACAACAACCGCTTTTTTAAGCCTTTTTTCAAGCTTTGTCTTATGTTTTCTTATCTGACGCTCCATCAAATCTTCAATAATATCAATCGAACGGTACAAATCATCGCAACGCTCCTCACATCGGAAAACCATTCCGCCGTAATATATGGTAAGCTCGGCAATTTGATTGCCTTTTTGTGCAGACAATGTAACGGTTGCGTCAACATCTTCCGTAAAAAACTTTCCGAGCTTGCTTATTTTTTTCTCAACATAGCTTTCAATAGCCGGGGTAAGTTCCATTTTTCTTGCAACAATCTTAATTTTCATAAAAACATCTCCTTCATGTGTAAAACTTTTCGGTGTAAAATCCGTTTGTGTAAAATTTTACTTTTAGCGGAAAGCTCCGCTGCGCTTACGGACAACACCAAATGCGTTTGTTTTTCATAAAAACCTTTTCTTTATATTTATAATACCCCATTTTCGTCAAATTGTCAATATTCAGCGGTAATTTTCACCAAATTTTCAGTTAAAATAACTAACGCCCATAACCTCCAACACCTTAATCACAGACGAAAGCTTATGAGATGTATCGGAATCCACCGCCGCAAAATCAAGCGTCATTCTGTGAAGGTCAGCGTTAAATTCGCTGCTTTGTTCAGAAAGCTTATCAGCAGGATACTCTGCCAAATCTATAAGCCAGTCATCGTCAAGCTTTGCTTTTTTAAGCACGTCATCAGCAATGCCGAACAGCATTTTTTTAAAATCGGTAACAAATGCCGCAGCAATAACCAAACCGCACTTTTGCGTTTTGTCAATAATTTTAAAATTAACCTTTCTTACATACAAAACGTCATAAAAATCCCAGTAATCCTTGCCTGATCCCTCAAAGAAAATCACAGTGTCCGAAATATCGGCAAAATTGCCGTTTTCCAATGCGAATTTTGGAACAAACGCCGAAAAATATGTATTGCTGCCGCCAATGTTTATAGAATCGGAGTTTTCACCGTTGCTGATTGCGCAAAACACCTTGTTTTCAGGCTTGAATGAGGCAATTTTGCGCATAAACCGTTTAAGAGAACTGTCTGCAACCGCAACAATAATAAGTTCGCTTTCCTCCACCGTGCGTTTTAAATCCACATAAGCCTTGCAGCCTGCGGCAACAGCGTATTTCACGCCTGTTTCAATATCGTCGCAGTAGTACGAAATTAAATCAAACCCTTTTTTCTTTAAAAGCCGCGCAAAGCACACTCCGATTTTTTTATTGCCGACAACCGATACTTTCAACGCAAAAATTCTCCTTCATAAAACAAAATTTTATATATTTTTATATATTTTTAAATCTTTCCATTGCAATTTTGGTGTTTTCATTGTCGCCGAATGCAGTTAAGCGGAAAAATCCCTCGCCGTTTTTTCCAAATCCCGCTCCGGGTGTGCCGACAACATTTGCCTTTTCAAGAAGAAGGTCGAAAAAGTCCCACGACTTCATATTGTTGGGGCATTTAAGCCAAATATACGGCGAATTTTTGCCGCCTGTAAACCAAATTCCCATTTCTTCAAGAGTTTTTGCCATAACGCGCGCGTTTTCCTTATAATACGAAAGCGCCGCTTTAATTTCCTTCTGACCTTCCTCGGTAAACACCGCACTTGCGCCCGCCTGAACAATATACGGGACACCGTTAAACTTTGTTGTCTGTCGGCGAAGCCACATTTTGTTAAGATTCATACCGTCAAATTCAAGCGTTTTCGGAACAACAGTATATCCGCAGCGAGTGCCTGTAAATCCTGCCGTTTTTGAGAATGAGCAAAACTCAATCGCGCAATTTTTCGCACCCTCTATTTCAAAAATACTTCTCGGCAAATCTTCCTCAATAAACGCCTCGTATGCGCTGTCAAAAAGAATTACCGCTTTATTATCAGCAGCGTAATCCACCCAAGCCTTAAGCTGCTCGTAATTATACGCCGCGCCTGTGGGGTTATTGGGCGAGCAGATGTAAATAATGTCGCATTTTACGTTTTTGTCGGGCAGCGGCAAAAATCCGTTTTCCTCATTCGCATTCATAAATATAATTTTTCTGCCTGCCATAACATTGGTGTCAACATAAACGGGATAAACAGGGTCGGGCACAAGGCAAACGTTGTCCTTGTCGAACAAATCAAGAATGTTGCCGAGGTCACTTTTTGCGCCGTCGCTTATAAAAATTTCATTTTCGTCCAAATCAACATTGTGCGATTTGTAATAATCTTTTATCGAATTTCGCAAAAAAGCGTAGCCTTGCTCGGGGCCGTAGCCCTTGAAGGTTTCTTTTTTGCTCATTTCGTCCACTGCGGCGTGCATTTTTTTAATTACAGCGTCGCAAAGAGGAAGCGTAACGTCGCCTATTCCCATTTTTATAACCTTTTTATCCGGATTGTTTTTTGTAAAAATCTCCACTCTTTTTGCAATATCTGAAAAAAGATAGCTTTCTGCAACATTGGCATAATTTTTATTAATTTTCATCGTAAACTCCTTCTATTCAATAAGGGACTTAAGCCCCGTCATTTTGGCGTTTCAGCAGTGGATTGCACCGCCACTGAAAAAATCAAGTGTAAGTTACGCACCTGTTATCTCAAAACAGTTATACCTCAATTTCGCCGTCAAATACCTTGTTTGCGTTGCCGGTAAGATAAACCGCGTCGTCGGTATATTTTATCACAAGATCGCCGCCGATAAGCTTAACTGTTATATCGTCGCCCTTTTTGCAGTATCCGTTTTCAACCGCAGCAACCGCGGCAGCACACGCGCCCGTTCCGCACGCCCAGGTTTCGCCGCTTCCGCGCTCCCATACGCGCATTTTAAGCGTGTGGTCGTCTATAACCTTAATAAATTCAGTATTAACTCTGTCAGGGAAAATCTTGTTGTTTTCAAATTTCGGACCGATTTCTTCAAGGTTTAACGTATCAATGTTTTCATAAAATACCACACAGTGCGGATTTCCCATAGAAACACAAGTAATGTTTTCTTTTCTGCCGCTTATTTCCACCTTAAAGTCCACAATTTTGTCGCCTTCAAGATCTACGGGAATTTTCTTTGGATTAAGCTCGGCTTTTCCCATATCAACAGTAACAAACTTAACCTCGCCGTTTTGTTTTTTCAGCTCCAGAACTTTAATTCCGCTAAGTGTTTCAATGGTCATTTTGCTTTTTTCAACAATTTTGTTGTCGTATAAATACTTGCCCACACATCTTATTGCATTGCCGCACATTTTTCCCTCACTGCCGTCAAGGTTAAACATTCGCATCTTCGCGTCCGCAACATCAGACGGGCAAATAAGCACAACGCCGTCGCCGCCTATTCCGAAATGCCTGTCGGAAAGGCTGACGCTCAATCCCTCGGGATTTGTAATTGTCTGATTAAAGCAGTTAAAATAAATATAATCATTTCCGCAGCCGTGCATTTTTGTAAATTTCAATTTCATTCTCTCACTCCTCATATTGTTTATATCCACAAGCTCGGTCGAGCCTTGAGAAAACTTGCTTTTTATGCTGTTTAAAAATGCGGTTGCCGTGTCGATTGACGTAAGGCACGGAACGCTTCTTTCAACCGCTTTCCTTCGTATTTTAACACTGTCACGCGATGGTATTCTGCCTTTAGACGAGGTGGATATTACATAAGCCGCTTTTCCGCTTTCAATAAGGCTTATCGCGTTGTTTTCCGACTCGTGGATTTTGTCTACAACCTTAACGTCTATGCCAATATTTTCAATAATTTTAGCAGTACCCTTTGTAGCGTAAATTTCGTACCCCAAATCATTAAAGCCTTTTGAAATGTCTATAAGCTCTCCCTTATCGGAATCGCGCACCGTAATAAACACACCGCCTTTTTTGTTAAGGTTATAGCCTGCCGCCACAAGACCTTTGTAAAGGGCTTCTTCAAGCGTGCTTGCAATGCCGAGAACCTCGCCGGTGGATTTCATTTCAGGTCCGAGGTGCGTGTCAACGTCAATTAGCTTTTCAAACGAGAACACCGGCACTTTAACGGCAAAATAAGCCGACTCTTTGTAAAGACCTGTGCCGTATCCCAAATCGGCAAGCTTTTCGCCAAGCATTGTCCTTACCGCCAAATCAACCATAGGCACGCCGGTAACCTTTGTGATATACGGAATTGTCCTTGACGAACGCGGATTAACCTCAATAACATAAAGCTCCTCGTCATAAACAAGATACTGAATGTTTACAAGACCTTTTGTTTTAAGTCCTACTGCCAAAGCGCGCGAACAATCCACAATTTTCTGTGTTATTTTGTCGCTGAGGCTCCAGGCAGGATAAACCGCAATGGAGTCGCCCGAATGGATGCCCGCTCTTTCAATATGCTCCATAATACCCGGAATTAAAATATCCTCTCCGTCGCATATAGCGTCAATTTCAACCTCCGTACCCATAAGATACTTGTCAATAAGCACAGGGTTTTCAATATTCTGACGCAGTATTATATCCATATATTCATTTACGTCCTCATCATTGTGTGCAATAATCATATTCTGACCGCCAAGCACATAAGAGGGGCGAAGAAGCACAGGATAGCCTATTTGTTCGGCAGATTTTAAAGCCTCTTCTTTTGTCATAACCGTATAACCGGACGGACGTTTTATGTGAAGGCTTTCCAAAAGCTCATCAAAACGCTCTCTGTCCTCTGCCATATCAATGCTGTCGGCACTCGTGCCAATGATATTTATTTTGTTATCGCTCAAATAATTCGTAAGCTTAATCGCCGTCTGACCGCCAAACGCAACCACTACGCCGAACGGCTTTTCAGTGTTTATGATGCTCATAACGTCCTCGGTGGAAAGCGGCTCAAAATACAGCCTGTCCGCCGTATCAAAGTCGGTTGACACCGTTTCGGGATTGTTGTTTACAATTATAACCTCATATCCCTTTTCTTTAAGCGCCCAAACGCAGTGAACGGACGCATAGTCAAACTCGATACCCTGTCCTATTCTTATGGGACCCGACCCGAAAACGATAATTTTTTTCTTGTTGCTGTGCTTTTGCTCAATAAACTCCGCCGCTTCGTTTTCATTATCATAAGTAGAGTAAAAATACGGCGTTGCGGCTTTAAATTCCGCTGCGCAGGTATCAACCATTTTATATGAAGCATAAATCGGATTTTTAATTTTTTCGCCCGAAAAGCTTTCGATTGTGCGGTCAAGATATCCCATTTTTTTAGCTTCAAGATAAAGAGAATCCGAAATACCGCCTTCTTTAAGACGATTATCCATTTTAACAAGATTTAAAAGCTTGTATAAAAACCAGTTGTCAATTTTCGTAATGCTGTGAATTTTCTCGGGTTCAATTCCGCGTTTTAAAGCCTCGTATACGCAGAAAATTCTCTCGTCGGTGATGTTTTTTAAGTTATCTTCAACCTCTGCGTCGCTCATTTGCATAAACTTTTTATAATTTAGCGTATCCTGCGAAATTTCCGCGCCTCTGACCGCTTTCATCATAGCCTGCTCAAAGCTTGTGCCGATTGCCATAACCTCGCCCGTTGCCTTCATCTGTGTGCCGAGAGTACGTTTTGCATAAACAAATTTATCAAACGGCCATTTAGGAAATTTTACCACAACATAATCAAGCGCCGGTTCAAAGCATGCGTACGTTGTGCCGGTAACCGCGTTTTTGATTTCATTAAGGTTATAGCCTATTGCAATTTTTGTTGCAACCTTCGCAATAGGATACCCCGTTGCCTTTGAAGCGAGCGCAGACGAACGCGAAACCCTCGGGTTAACCTCAATAACCGCGTACTCAAAGCTGTCGGGATTAAGCGCAAACTGGCAGTTGCAGCCGCCCTCAACCTTAAGCTCCGAAATAATATCAAGCGCCGCCGAACGGAGCATTTGATATTCCTTATCCGAAAGTGTAACCGCCGGCGCGATAACAATGCTGTCGCCCGTATGCACGCCCACGGGGTCAAGATTTTCCATACTGCACACAGTTATTACGTTTCCCTTTGCGTCACGCATAACCTCAAATTCAATTTCCTTCCAGCCTGCAATGCACTTTTCCACCAAAATCTGATGAATCGGAGATAAGCGAAGTCCGTTTGTTGCAATATCCTTAAGCTCGTCCTCATTATTAACAATTCCGCCTCCTGTACCGCCGAGCGTAAAGGCAGGACGGATAATAAGCGGATAGCCTGTTTTATCAGCAAAGGCTATTGCGCCCTCCAAATCATTTGCCACAACAGAAGGTATGCAAGGCTGACCGATTTTTTCCATAGTATCTTTAAAAAGCTGCCTATCCTCGGATTTATCTATTGTTTCTGGATTTGCTCCGAGAAGCTTTACGCCTTTTTCTGCAAGATAGCCCGATTTCGCAAGCTGCATTGAAAGCGTAAGCCCCGTCTGACCGCCGAGTGTTGACAAAAGGCTGTCCGGCCTTTCTTTTTCGATAATTCTCTCAAGCGTTGTAAGTGTTAACGGCTCAATGTAAATTTTGTCCGCCATAGCCTTGTCGGTCATAATTGTAGCAGGGTTGGAGTTTACCAAAACAACCTCCAAGCCTTCTTCTTTAAGCGCGCGGCACGCTTGCGTTCCGGCATAGTCAAACTCCGCAGCCTGTCCTATAACAATAGGACCCGACCCTATTACCAAAACCTTTTTTATGTCTTTATTAAGCGGCATTATGCTTTACCTCCCATCATAGAAATAAACTTGTCGAATAAAAACGAAGTGTCAAGAGGGCCTGCCGCCGCCTCCGGATGAAACTGCACCGAAAACGCGGGCATATAATCATATTCAACACCCTCGTTGGTGTTGTCGTTTGCGTTTTTAAAGCTTTCAAACGCACCTTTCGGAAGCGTGTCTGCGCATACTGCATAGCCGTGATTCTGGCTTGATATAAACACCCTGCCGTCCTTATAAACAACAGGCTGATTTGCGCCTCTGTGACCGTATTTCAGCTTAACAGTGTCTGCCCCCTGCGACAGCGCAAGCAGCTGATGACCGAGGCATATGCCGAAAAGAGGAATTTTTTTATCGCAAAGTTTTTTAATTTCTTCAATAATTTCAACATTTTCCTTCGGGTCGCCCGGGCCGTTCGACAACATAACGCCGTCGGGCCTTAATGCCAAAATTTCTTCTGCCGATGTATAGGACGGCACAACCGTAACCCTGCAACCTCTTTTGTTTAACGAGCGTGCAATATTTCTTTTTGCGCCAAAATCCATAAGCACAACGTTTTTGCCCTCTCCCTCCAAAACCTCGGTTTTATCGGTCGTAACGCTTTTTACGGCGTCGGTAACTGCATATTTTTTAATAACCTCAAAATCATCGGGGATTTTTTTTGCAAGCATACCGTTCATAACCCCCGCCTCGCGAACGATTTTTGTAAGCGCGCGCGTATCAATTCCGTAAAGTGCGGGAATGTCATTTTCCCTCAAAAAAATGTCAAGATTACCTTCACATCTGAAATTAGAAGGCTCCTGACACCACTCACGCACTATATATGCCTTTAAACAAGGCTTTTTACTTTCAAAATCACTTTTAATAATTCCGTAATTTCCAATAAGCGGAAACGTTTGAACAACAATCTGCCCAAAATAGCTTGGGTCGGTCAGTGTTTCAATGTAACCTGTCATAGCCGTTGTGAAAACCACCTCGCCGACAACCTCTTTGTCAGCTCCAAAGCTTTTGCCTTCAAAAACAGTGCCGTTTTCAAGAATTAAGTACATAGTATCGTTCATTCAAAAGCCTCCTTACAAATATTATATATATTTTAACATTAAACTTAAATATAATCAATAGTTTTATTTAAGAATTTCATTTTTTTGTATAATTATTCAAATTTTAAGACATTGCTGCATAAAAATATGTTGTTTTTTTGCTTGAGAATGTTTAAGCGCACAGCCTGTGCAAAATTTTCACAAAAAAACATAATTTAGAATATTTGTGTTGCAAATTAAGCGAATTTATTATATAATGAAAACTGATATGTTTTTAAGTTTTGATATGATTGGAGTTGTAATATGAGCAAGGTAATTATCCCTAAAGGATATAAAAGCAATTTAAATGCTTATCAGACGCAGGGTGCAATAGAGCTTGTAAAGCGCAGCTTTGAAAACGAAATTTCAAAATCGCTGAATCTTATAAGAGTATCCGCACCTCTTTTTGTAGACGGCAAAACGGGGTTAAATGACGATTTAAACGGCGTTGAACGTCCCGTAACATTTGACATTGCCGAAACCGGCGGCGAAGCTCAAATAGTACATTCTCTCGCAAAATGGAAAAGAGCAGCGCTTTACAAATACGGTTTTTCCGTGGGCGAAGGCTTATACACAAATATGAATGCGATAAGACGCGATGAAGAAATGACAAACCTTCATTCAATCTACGTTGACCAGTGGGATTGGGAAAAAATTATTGACGAGGACACTCGAAACATTGAATATCTTAAAACAACGGTAAAGGCTATTGTAAAAGCAATTTGCAACACCCTTGACGCCGTAAAGGCAAAATATCCGGCAATAAAAACCAATCTTTCGCGCGAGGTAAGCTTTGTAACAACGCAGGAGCTTGAAGATATGTATCCTAACCTTACGCCGAAGCAGCGTGAGGACGCATATCTTAAAGAGCACAGAACAGCGTTTATAATGCAAATCGGCGACACATTAAAATCCGGTGAAAAGCACGACGGCAGAGCGCCCGACTATGACGACTGGAAATTAAACGGCGATATTTTGTTCTACAACGATATTTTGGAACGTGCGTTTGAGGTTTCGTCAATGGGAATACGTGTTGACGCAAAATCTCTTGACTATCAGCTTACCAAATCGGGCTGTGATGACAGACGAAATTTAGAATTTCACAAAATGCTGCTAAACGGCACATATCCGCTTACAATGGGCGGCGGCATAGGTCAGTCAAGGCTGTGTATGCTTCTTTTGTCAAAGGCGCATATCGGCGAGGTGCAGGTTTCTATCTGGGACGACAACACAAAAAATTTATGCAAAAATGCAGGCATTGAATTACTATAAAATTACGGAGGTTATCCAATGAGCAGCGTATCCGACATTTTCGGCAGCTATGTATTTAACAATACGGTAATGCGTGAAAAATTACCAAAAGAAACGTATAAGGCGCTAAAAAAGACCATCAATGACGGCGAACCGCTTGATATTCACGTTGCAAATATTGTTGCAAACGCAATGAAGGATTGGGCAATAGAAAAGGGCGCAACGCACTTTACGCACTGGTTTCAGCCAATGACGGGCATAACGGCGGAAAAGCACGACAGCTTTATATCTCCTACTGATGACGCACACGTTATAATGGAATTTTCCGGCAAAGAACTCATAAAGGGCGAACCCGACGCTTCATCCTTTCCGTCGGGCGGCATAAGGGCAACCTTTGAAGCGCGCGGCTATACCGCGTGGGACCCTACATCATACGCCTTTATAAAAGACGGTTCCCTTTGCATACCAACCGCGTTCTGCTCTTACAGCGGCGAAGCCCTTGACAAAAAAACTCCCCTTCTTCGTTCAATGGAGCTTATCAACACGCAGTCGCTCCGCATTTTAAAGCTTTTCGGCGACGAAATGTCAAAAAAGGTTGTAACCACTGTCGGCGCGGAGCAGGAATATTTTTTGGTTGATAAAAAATATTTTGATGCACGAGAGGATTTAAAGCTTACCGGAAGAACACTTTTCGGCGCAATGCCGCCAAAGGGTCAGGAATTGGACGATCACTATTTCGGCACAATAAAAACGCGTGTTTCGGAATATATGAAGGAGCTGGATACCGAGCTTTGGAAGCTTGGCGTTTTTTCAAAAACCAAGCATAACGAGGTCGCGCCCGCGCAGCACGAGCTTGCTCCGGTGTTTTCAACAACCAACATTGCAACCGACCACAATCAGCTTACAATGGAAATTATGAAAAAGGTTGCCGAGCGTCACAATCTTGTATGCCTTCTGCACGAAAAACCTTTTGCCGGGGTGAACGGCAGCGGCAAGCACAATAACTGGTCGCTTTCGGTAAAAGACGGTCCTAACCTTTTAGACCCCGGAAAACGGCCATATGAAAACAAACGGTTTCTGCTGTTTTTGTCGGCAGTTATAAAAGCTGTTGACGATTATCAGGATTTACTGCGCATTTCAGTTGCAAGCGCAGGAAACGACCACCGTCTAGGCGCAAACGAAGCACCGCCCGCAATTATGTCAATTTTTCTCGGCGATGAGCTTACGGAAATTCTTGAATCTATCGAATCGGGAACAGATTATGAGCAGAAAAACAAGGTTAAGCTTGAAATCGGCGTTGACGTTCTTCCTAATTTTTCAAAGGACACCACCGACCGCAACCGTACAAGTCCGTTTGCGTTTACAGGCAATAAATTTGAGTTCAGAAGCCTTGGCTCCTCCTTCTCAATAGCCGACCCGAACATAGTTTTGAACACAATTGTGGCAGATGCGCTTGAGCAGTTTGCAAACACCCTTGAAAAAGCAAAGGACTTTGACAAGGCAGTTGACAAGCTCGTCAAAGAAACCTTTAAAAAACACAAAAGAATAATCTTCAACGGTAACAACTATTCGGATGAATGGGTTGAAGAAGCGAAAAAACGCGGTCTTTTGAACCTTAAAACCTCGGTGGACGCAATTCCTCATTTTACCGATAAAAAGAATGTTGAACTGTTTACAAAGCACCACATTTTCAGCGAAACCGAGCTTTTCTCGCGCCGAGACATTCTTATGGAAAACTATTCAAAGGTTATAAATATTGAGGCGCTTACTATGATTGATATGGCTCGAAAAGACATAATTCCTGCCGTTTCGGAATACACACTTGCACTGTCAAATGCGCTTATTGCAAAGAAAAACGCCGTGAAAAATGCGACGTTCAAAACCGAAGAAGCGCTTATAACACAGCTTTCCGTCCTTAACGACGAATGTTTAAAATATACCGAAAAAATAGAAAAAGCGCTTGAAAAGGCAAAAAGCATTACCGATATAAACGAAAACGCAAGATTTTATCTTGAAGTTGTTTTTGATAATATGCAAAAACTGCGCGCCGCCGCTGACCAAGCGGAAACGCTTACAGCCGAAAAATACTGGCCGTTTCCTACATATGTAAAACTGCTTTTCGGCGTTTGATAAGTTAAAATTTTAAGGCATAAAAGTTAAAGGCTTTTATGCCTTTTTGTATAATCAAAAATTTTATGTAAATACTTTTAATAAAGAAGGTATTTATATGAAAATTTCGATTATCATACCGGTTTATAACGAAGAAACCGTAATAAAGCACACTGTCGAAACGCTTAAAAACTATCTTGACGAAAATTTTGATTTTTACGAAATTATTGTCGTAAATGACGGCAGTACCGACAAAAGCGGCGAAATCTTAAAGAACATTCCTTACGTTACTTTTGTTGATTTTATTAAAAATCGCGGCAAAGGCTGCGCCGTCAAAAAAGGCGTTGAAATATCGGACGGGGATATTGTAATTTTCACCGATGCAGACCTTTGCTACGGAACAGAGCACATAAAAACCATTGCCGAAATATTGAAAACAAGCGATATTGCAATAGGCAGCCGCGGCAAAAGCCGCAACGGCTACACCTTTCTGCGGCGTGTTTATTCGCACGTTTTTGATGACATATCCACCCTGTTTCTCGGCAAAAAAATTGATGCTCAATGCGGTATAAAAGGATTTTCAAGCACTGCGGCAAAAAATATTTTTCCGCTTGTCAAAACAAACGGCTTTGCATTTGATTTTGAAGTTTTGTATCTTGCAAAAAAATTAGGCGAAAAAACCAAAGCCTTTCCTGTTGCTATGCAAAAAAACGGCAAAAGCACAGTGAGAATTTTCAAAGAACCCTTCTTTATGATTTTCGATATTTTCAAAATAATTTGCCGCGATATATTCGGATTGTATAAAATGCCCGAAAAGGACGAATTTGCAAATGAAAAAACAAATTTGTAAATATACACTTGTTTTAAGCCTTCTTGCCGCCAAAATTTCACTTTTCGGATTTCGTTATTTTCCAACGCTCGATGATTATATTCAATACAGCGCATATTCGCTCTATCCAAAAAATTATGTGCTTTTTACCGCAGGCACAATATATAAACGTCCGGCAGCGGCGGTTTTTGACCTTTTTGTGTGGCAAAAGCTCGGAATGTATTTTTCGCTTGTATTTCTGACTTTTATGCTCTTTTTATCGGCGGTTTTACTTATACGGGTGCTCAAAACAGTCGGTATAAACTTAAGCCGATTTTTTGTTTTGTTTTTTATTTTCTGCCCCTTGAATTTTGAAGCCACCTATTGGATAAGCGCCGCGTCACGCATTGTTACAAGCATATTTTTCTGCGCGGTATCACTGTATGTTTTTGCCTTTGCAAAAGGGAAATTTCGTATTTTCATTTTTGCGTTTTTCAATCTTTTGTCATATCTTTTCTACGAGCAGTCGCTTGTTTTTTCGTTTGTTACAACGATTGTTTTTTTGTGTTTTACAAACAAAAAATTTATTGCAGTTCCCATTATAAATGTTGTTTTAACAGGGGTGTATTACATAATTTGCGCCCCTTTCGACCGTTTTGCCGACCGTGGCGAAATCGGCATAAAATTTTTGCCGCATATTTTGTCTCTATGCGAAATATTTACGTCGGTTTTTCCGAAAATGATTTTTAAATCGCCTCATATATGGATATCACCGCTGATTTTTGCAGTTATCTTATTTATTCTGAATAAATTTTGTCCACCGAAAAATTTTTCAGGCAAACGCAGTATTATATATGCGTTTGCAGTATTTTTATGCCCGTTTACGCCGTATTTTGTACTTAAAAATTCATATATATCACTTCGCGCCTGCATTTTTGCAGTTATGGCAATCGGCATAATTCTTGATAACATACCATTTTCAAAAAGAAGCTCAAACATCATTTTTTCCGCACTTTTAAGCCTTTTTCTCATAAGCTCGGCAAGTGAACTTTCGCAGTATAAAGCGGCTTATCAAACCGACAAAGCAATATGCGAAAACCTTATAAACTCCCATCTTATTGAAGATAACAAAACATATTATCTTGTCGGCGCAAAACGCGTGTATAACCAAATAACCGCACCGTTTGCCGAACATATTTTAAACGTCACGCAGGCAGACTGGTCACTTACGGGAGCGCTTCGCTCATACTCGCAAAACAAAAATATTGAAAGAATAATTCCTGTAAGCGATGCCGCGCAGGCTAATGAAAATTATGAAAAAATTTACATTGATAACAACCTTAAAATTTCAAAATCCGAATAAATTTTAATTTTTCTATTTACATTATGCGGAATTTGAAATATAATAAAAATGTATAATGTTTTTAAGGAGAAGATTATGGAAAACAAAGTTGAAATTCTCGGCGTTAACATAGACAAGCTTACGGTAAAATCCGCAAGCGAAAAAATTTATTCATTTTTGGAAAGCGGAGGCTGTCACTATGTGTTCACCCCCAATTCCGAAATGATAATGACGGCATACCGCGACAAAAATTTCAGAGAAATTCTTAACTCGGCGGACATTTTAACCGCGGACGGCATTGGTGTGGTTTACGCTTCAAAAATACTTAAAAATCCCTTAACAGAGCGTGCCGCAGGCTATGATACAGCGATGGAACTGCTAAAAAAAATGGACGAAGGCAAAAAAAGCCTGTATCTTTTCGGCTCTAAACCGGGCGTTGCCGAGAGGGCAAGCGAAAAAATTAAAAAAATGCACCCTAATATTATCATTTCAGGCTGTGCTGACGGATATTTTAATGATGATAAAGAAAAAGAAATCATTGCAGACATAAACAGCAAAAAACCTGATGTTCTGTTTGTTTGCCTTGGCGTTCCCAAACAGGAAAAATGGATTTACGAACATAAAAACGACCTTGAAGTTAAGGTTATGATGGGGCTTGGCGGCAGTCTTGACGTTATTGCCGGCGAGGCAAAACGCGCGCCTGAAATTTTTCAAAAGCTCAATATGGAATGGTTTTACCGCTTATGCAAAGAACCGTGGCGCATTGGCAGAATGATGGATTTGCCGAAATTTGCAATGACAGTTATTTTAAAGGGAAAGAGGGCGAAATAATGGGCAGACTTATTGTTATAGAGGGCGTGGATTCAAGCGGAAAAGCTACCCAGACAAAGCTTTTGTTTGACAAATTAAACAAAATAGGCTTTGCGGTTGAAAGCGTTGAATTTCCCGATTACAAAAGCAATTCTTCAGCTTTGGTGAAGATGTATCTTAACGGCGAATTTGGAAAAAACGCAGAAGATGTAAATCCATATGCGGCGTCTGCTTTTTTTGCGGTTGACAGAGTTGCGTCTTATTTAACAAAATGGAAAAAACACCTTGATGACGGCAAAATCGTTATTGCCGACCGATATACAACGTCAAATTTTATTCATCAGGCGGCAAAAATATCCGACTGTAAAGAAAAGGACAAATTTCTTGATTGGGTGTCGGATTTTGAGTATAACAAGCTTGGTCTTCCCGCTCCCGATTTAACTATTTTTCTCGATATGCCCGTTGCGCAGGCAAAAATACTTATGGCAAACCGTCTCAATAAAATTGACAATTCGCAAACTCTTGATATTCACGAATCCGATACAGAATATCTCGAACATTCCTATAAAAACGCGCATTATGTTGCGGACAAATTCGGCTGGCACAAAATTTTGTGCGTAAAAGACGAAAAAGTTCGTTCTATTGAAGATATTTCAGAGGAAATTTTGAGTGCCGTAAAAAGCATTCTGTAAGATAAAAACATAAAAACAGGACGATTTTTTTCGCCCTGTTTTTTGTTTTAGAAAAATATATTTTGGTTCTTATTATTTTACAATCAGGCTTTCACCCGTCATTTCATTAGGCTTTTCAATACCCGCAATGTCAAGCATTGTAGGCGTCAAATCGGCAAGTCTGCCCTCTTTAAGCTTAACGTCGCCGCATCCAACCAAAATAAGCGGAACAACGTTTGTTGTGTGCGCTGTAAATGCTGATTTGTCAACAGGGTCAATCATCTGCTCCGCATTGCCGTGGTCGGCAGTGATAAGCATAACGCCGTCCATTTTCTTTACTGCCTCGCAAACTCTGCCAACGCATTTATCAACTGCTTCAACCGCCTTAACAGCAGCCTCCATAACACCTGTATGACCAACCATATCGCAGTTTGCAAAATTTAAAATTACCGAGTCGTATTTTCCGCTTTCAATAGCCTCAACAACCTTGTCGCACACCTCATAGGCGCTCATTTCAGGCTTTAAATCATAGGTTGCAACCTTCGGCGACGGAACCAGAATTCTGTCCTCACCCTCATAAGTTGCCTCCACTCCTCCGTTGAAAAAGAAGGTAACGTGAGCGTATTTTTCGGTTTCGGCAATTCGCAGCTGCTTTTTGCCAAGCTTGCTTATATATTCGCCGTAAGTATTAACCAGCTTCTGCGGCTTAAACGCAACGTCAACGTTGGGCATAAGCGCGTCATACTGCGTCATACAAACGTAGTACGTTTTAAAATACTCCCTCGCAAAGCCGTTAAAATCCTCGTCAACAACGGTTCGTGTAATTTCGCGCGCTCTGTCAGGGCGGAAATTGAAGAATATAACAGAATCATTCTTTTTAATTTTGCCGTCCTCGCAAACAACCGTCGGAACAACGAATTCATCGGTAACATCGTTTGCGTAGGATTTTTCCATTGCTGAAACGGCGCTTTCCGCCTTCACGCCAATGCCTTTAACCATAGCGTTGTATGCCTGTTCAACTCTTTCCCAGCGGTTATCTCTGTCCATTGCATAGTATCTGCCGATTAAGGTTGCTATTTTTCCGACGCCGAGTTTTTTCATCTCATCCTCAAGCATTTTTACAAAATCAATGCCGCTTGTGGGAGAAACATCACGTCCGTCGGTAAAGCAGTGAACGTAAACATCGGTAAGACCGTTGATTTTTGCAAGCTCCAAAAGTCCGAAAAGATGTCTTATATGGCTATGCACGCCGCCGTCCGACAAAAGTCCCAGAAGATGCAGTGCAGAGCCGTTTTGCTTGCAGTTTTCCACAACTTTTTTGAAGGCTTCGTTTTCAAAAAAGGTTCTTTCCTCAATTTCTTTTGTGATTCTTGTAAGTTCCTGATAAACAATTCTGCCCGCGCCGATATTTGTGTGACCAACCTCGCTGTTGCCCATCTGACCGTCGGGAAGTCCCACGTCAAGACCGCTTGCGTGAATAACAGTATTGGGGCAGGTTGCCAAAAGATTGTCCATATTCGGAGTGTTTGCAGTGTAAACAGCGTTGCCCTCGTGATTTTTGTTGATGCCGTAGCCGTCAAGTATAGTTAAAACAATCGGTTTCTTTGCCATAAAAATCATTGCCTTTCATATAAAATTTGTTAAAAATATGACCGCATATTGTTTATATGCGGTCGCAAGCAGTTTTAGCTGTTTGCAATAATCGAAAAGTCGTTTGCTTTAAGGCTTGCACCGCCGACCAAACCACCGTCTATGTCCTCTTTTGCAAATAATTCAGCCGCATTTTTTGCGTTTACGCTTCCGCCGTACTGAATTGTAACCTCGTCGGCAACGTCTTTGCCAAACACCTCTGCAACTGTATCTCTGATTTTTTTGCAAACCTCCTGCGCCTGGTCGCTTGTAGCGGTTTTGCCGGTACCGATTGCCCAGATAGGCTCGTATGCGATAATAACATCTTTAACCTGCTCTTTTGTAAGTCCCAAAAGCGCAATTTTTGTCTGCATAGCAACAAGTTCAAAGGTTATGCCCATTTCTCTCTGCTCAAGCGATTCCCCTACACAGATAATAGGTTTCAAGTTATGCTCAAAAGCTTTTTTCACCTTTTTGTTAACTGTTTCGTCAGTTTCGGCAAAATACTGTCTTCTTTCGGAGTGACCGATTACAACATATTCAACGCCGATTTCAGTAAGCATATCGGGAGCAATTTCGCCCGTGAACGCACCGCTTTCTTCAAAGTGCATATTCTGCGCACCAACTTTTATTTTTGTGCCCTTGCACGCTTCAACAGCAGTATAAAGCGAAGTAAACGGAACGCATATGATAACGTCGTTTTTGCTGTTTTCAACAAGAGGTTTAAGCTCGTTTATAAGCTCAAGCGTCTGCGAGGGAGTTTTGTTCATTTTCCAGTTACCTGCAGCAACTATTTTTCTCATAGTAATTATCTCCTTTGAATATAAAAATACAATCAAAAGGCATAAGCAAAATACCTATGCCTTTAAAATTTTATTAAAATTATTTGTCGTTTAATGCAGCAATACCCGGAAGCTCAATACCCTCGAGATATTCGAGTGAAGCGCCGCCGCCGGTTGAAATATGCGTCATTTTGTCAGCAAAACCAAGCTGCGCAACCGCTGCAGCACTGTCGCCGCCGCCGATTATTGTAATTGCGTCTGTTTCAGACAAAGCCTTTGCAATAGCCTTTGTGCCAACTGCAAATTTAGGAAATTCAAAAACGCCCATAGGTCCGTTCCAGATAACCGTTTTAGCCTTTTTAACAACTTCGGAGAAAAGCTCGATTGTTTTCGGTCCGATATCCATACCCATTTTGTCAGCCGGAATTTTGTCGGACGAAACAACGATGGGCTCTGCGTCTGCGCTGAATTCAGATGCAACAACCGTTTCAATCGGAAGAAGAAGCTCAACGCCCTTATTCTGTGCTTTTTCCATAATGCTTGTAGCAAGCTCCAATTTTTCATCCTCACAGATAGATGTGCCTATTTCATAACCCTTTGCCTTGAGGAAGGTATAAGCCATACCGCCACCGATAATAAGATAATCAACTTTATCAAGAAGATTTTCTATAACGCCGATTTTGTCCGAAACCTTTGCGCCGCCTAATATTGCAACAAACGGACGCTCGGGGTTTGAAAGCGCCTTGCCCATAATTTCGATTTCTTTTTTGATAAGAAAACCGCAAACCGCAGGAAGATAATCTGCAACGCCCGCAGTGGAGGCATGTGCTCTATGCGCTGTTCCGAAAGCGTCGTTAACGTAAATTTCAGCCAAAGACGCAAGCTCTTTTGCAAAAGCAGGGTCATTCTTTTCTTCTTCCTTGTGGAATCTTACGTTTTCAAGAAGCATAACTTCGCCGTCTTTGAGCGAAGAAGCAAGACTTTTTGCACTGTCGCCTATAACGTCGGAAGCCATTTTAACCTCCTGTCCCAAAAGCTCGGAAAGCCTTTTTGCAACGGGAGATAAGCTATACTTGGGATTAAATTCACCCTTCGGTCTGCCGAGGTGCGAGCAAAGAATAACCTTAGCGTTATGGTCAATAAGGTATTTGATTGTGGGAAGCGCACCGATAAGTCTGTTTTCATCGGTAATGTTTTTGTTCTCGTCGAGCGGAACGTTAAAATCGCATCTTACAAGCACCTTTTTGCCCGAAACTTCGATATCCTCAATAGTTTTCTTATTAAGCATAATTCATCAGCCTTTCATTTTATAATTTATTTAATTTTTATCATACAAAAATAACCAAGATACATTATATAACATATGGAAAAAATTTTCAAGTATTTAGCAAAATTTTCTTAAAGTTTGACAAAAATTTGACATTTTTTTCGCACTGCATTATATATTATTTTTTAAGATAAGACAGCGCAATAACTCCCGCACCCGTGTTTGTGCCCACGCTTGCGCCGACATCGTTAACCTTAATATCTGTTATATCGGTCATTTCGGCAATTTTTTCCTTCAGCTTTTCCACCTTGTCGGGCGCATTGCCGTGAAGAATATAAACCGTCTGCTTTTCGTCTAAATCAATGTTTGACATCATAAGCTCAACAAGCTTTGAGTACACCTTTTTTTCGCCGCGCACCTTGTCGCAGTTTGTAACAAGTCCGTCTTTAATCGTAAGAATGGGCTTAATGTCAAGCACGTTTCCGAGAATTTTTGCAGTCGGGCTGATTCTTCCGCCCTTTTGCAGATAGTTAAGGTCGTCCACCGCAAAAAGCACCTCGCTTTTAGCTTTAAGATACTCAAGCTTTTCAAGAATTTCATCCTTTTGCTTGCCCTCATTTGCCATATCTGCCGCCGCAAAGCCGAGTCTGCCGTAACCGATTGACAGATTATAACCGTCAAAAACGTCAATCGAAGCATCGGGATGCTCCTCCAAAAACATATCCTTTGCAATGTTTGCCGACTGAAACGTTCCGCTTGCTTTAGACGAAATAGTGATAAATATAATGTCAAAATCCTTGTAATACTGCTCGTATTTTTCGGTAATTTTTGTAATGTTAATCTGCGACGTTTTTGGTATTGAGTCAAATTCTTCAAGCTTTTTGTAAAACTCTTTCGGGCCAAGCTCCAGCGTTTCAACAAATGTTTCGTCGCCGAATATTATATTTTGCCCAAGTATGTCTATGTTATACTTCTTTGCCATATCAAGGCTTATATCCGACGTTGAATCTATTAAAATTTTAACCTTTTTCACAAACAAAACTCCTTAACAATTTAATTTTTACCACTCAAATTTTGTAAGCGCACCCTTTTCGTTAAGACCTGCAAAATTTTGCTGTCGCAGCGCCTCGTAAAGCACAATTGCAACCGAATTTGACAAATTAAGACTTCTTGCCTCGTCAATCATCGGAATTCTTATACAGGTTTCTTTGTTTTTCTTTAAAAGCGCCTCGTCAAGCCCCTTTGTTTCTTTGCCGAACAGTATAAAATCACCGTCCCTGTATTCCATATCGCAATAATTATTGACCGCTTTTGTGGTGGAATAAAAGAACCGTCCGCCCTTATTTGCAGCAAAAAATTCGTCTGTATTTTCGTAGTATTTAACCCCGAGAAAATGCCAGTAATCAAGTCCTGCACGTTTAAGCTTTGCGTCGGTGATTTCAAATCCCATAGGCTTGACAATATGCAGCTGCGTTCCTGTAACGGCGCACGTTCGGGCAATATTTCCGGTATTCTGCGGAATTTCAGGCTCAACCAAAACTATGTTGTAACTCACTTTATATCACCTTTTTTCAATTTTTCCAAAAATCTTTCAACCCTTATAAGCGCCTCGTTAATCTGCTCTATTGAATATGCGTATGACACTCGAAGGAATCCCTCGCCGCACTCGCCAAACGCCGTTCCCGGCACAATTGCAAGCTTTTCTTCGTCAAGCAGTCGGCGGCAAAATTCGTCCGACGACATACCGGTAGACTTTATGCACGGGAAAATATAAAACGCACCCTGCGGGTTAAAACAGGTAAGACCAAGCTTGTTGAAACCGTCCACAATAACTTTTCTGCGGTAGTTATATTCGTGCGTCATTGTTTCAATGGATTTATCCCCGTTTTTAAGAGCCTCAATCGCCGCAAACTGGCTTGTTGTTGGCGCACACATAATGGCGTACTGATGAACCTTTGTCATAACTTTTATAATTTTTTCGTTTCCGCAAGCATATCCCAAGCGCCAGCCCGTCATTGCATAAGCCTTCGAAAAACCGTTTATTACAATACATCTGTCCTTCATACCGTCAAGCGAAGCAATAGACGTATGGTGTCCCTCGTATGTAAGCTCAGCGTAAATTTCGTCCGAAATAACAATAATATCATTTTCAACTATCACAGGAACAATTTCTTCCAAATCCTCTTTTGTCATAATCGCTCCCGTAGGATTGTTCGGGTAAGACAAAATAAGAATTTTTGTTTTGTCTGTAACGTGCGACAATATATCCTCTTTTGTAAGCTTAAAGCCATTTTCCGCCTTTGTAGCAATAGGAACGGCAATACCGCCCGCCATTTCGGCGCACGGCTTGTAGCACACAAACGACGGCTCGGGAATAAGCACCTCATCGCCGCGGTTTATAAGCGAACGAAGAGCAATATCCACCGCCTCGCTGCCGCCAACGGTAACAAGAACCTCATTTTGCGTATAATCAAGCTTAAACCGTCTTTTAAGATAAAGGCATATTTCCTCGCGAAGCTCTTTTAAGCCTGCGTTTGCCGTATAGTGAGTTTTTCCTCTTTCCAGCGAGTAAATACCTGCGTCGCGAATATGCCACGGTGTCATAAAGTCAGGCTCGCCCACTCCGAGCGAAATTGCGCCCTCCATATTGTTTGCGGCGTCAAAAAACTTTCGTATCCCCGAAGGCGGCATTTTTGCAATATGCTCATTCAAATATTTATCGGGATTAAACGTTGTCACAGGGTAATCACCTGCCTGTCGTCGTCAATTTTATCGTCAAAAATAATATTTTCAACCTTATATTTTTTAAGAACAAAATGCGTTGCGGTGCTTACAATGCACTCCATAGGCGCAAGCTTACTGTGAACAAAGCGCGCAACCTCATTCATAGTTTTTCCCTCAATTATAACCGTCAAATCATATGCGCCGGCAATAAGAAACACCGTTTTTACCTCGGGATATTGATAAATCCGCTCGGCAATTTTGTCAAAGCCGAGACCTCTCTGCGGAGTAACCTTAAGCTCAATAAGCGCGGTAACAATAGGTTTATCAGTCTTTTCCCAATTTATAACACTTTTGTTTTTAAGAATAATGCCTCTTTTTTTAAAGTCCTCTATCGCCGCAACAACATCCGCCTCCTTCATATCAAGCATAAGCGCAATCTGCGCAGGACTGGTGTTGCAGTCATTTTCTAAAATTTCAAGTATTCTTTCCATAAATCATACCCCCAACATACAAATTTAATAAGATACGTCAAAAAATATTTCTTTTAATTTATATATCAAAAAAATTCCTATTGCCGAGCCTGAAAAATCAAGCAAAACATCGCTTGCGGCGGCAGTGCGCCCGCTTGAAAAATACTGATGTATCTCGTCGCTCGATGCATACAAAAGACATATTGCAAGCGCGGCGGCAATAAGCAGGCTGTCTTTTTTTCCAAAGGTAAATATAAGCGACAAATACGCAAAAATGCCCATTAAAAGATAAAGCGAAAAATGTGCGCACTTTCGTATAATGCCGTTTACAGTAACCTGATCATCCTTTCTTTCCTGCTCAAGCCTGTTAATTTCAGCAACACTCTTTCCCGTAACAATGCTTACAACCTTTTTGCTGACACTGTCCGACTTTTCGCCCTCTTGCGACGAAAAACCAAACGCCGTCAGCATTGTGGCGACAAGACATATATAAGAAATACAGCATAAAAATAAACGTAAAATTTTCATTACAAAACTTCCAATCGAAATAAGCCATCAAAAAAACATATTAATAAAATTATCTCATAAATAATAGTATTTGTCAACAAAAACAAATTAAAACAACAAAAAAGCCTTTCCGTACAAAGGAAAGACTTTTTTGCAAAGGATAGTATTAACAATTATATAAGTGATTGGTAAATTTTAATTATGTCGTCCTCGCTCACCGCTTTTCGCGTATTTTGCGGACTGCCGCTTGCAATCGCGTCGGACGCCATTTTGAAAATTGCTTTATCAAATTCATTTGTGTCTATGCCGTATTCTGAAATTGTAGGAACATTGCATTTTTTGCACAGCGCGCCGAGCGCCAAAACAAATTTTTTCGCCGCGCTCTCTGCAGTGTCAGAGCTGTCTGCCGCGCCGATAGCTTCGGCAAGATTTGCAAACCTTTTAATTGCGCCGTCATATGAAAATGTCATACATTTTTCCAGCAGCATAGCGTTTGAAAGACCGTGCGGAACGTGAAAAAGCGCGCCAATCGGTCGGCTCATTCCGTGAACGATTGTAACAGACGAGTTATTTATGCAAATGCCTGCCTCCAATGCGGCAATGGACATTTCACACCTCGCTTCACTGTTTTCGCCGTCCTCATAAGCCTTCGGAAGATATTTAAAAATACGTTTTACCGCCGAAATTGCAAGTGCATCGCATAACGGCTGCGCTAATTTTGACGTATATGCCTCCACTGCGTGCGTGAGCGCATCCAGCCCGGTTGAAACTGTGATATTTTTCGGTGATGATTTTGTATATTCATAATCCACAACCGCCAAATCGGGTATTAATTTGCTCCCTTTTAAAAGCATTTTAACCTCGGTTGAGCTATCGGTTATAACAGTAAATTTTGTTGCCTCCGAGCCCGTGCCTGCTGTTGTCGGAATTGCCGCCATAGGAGGAAAGTCGCCGTCTATTTCAACTCCCATAAAGTCTTTAAGCGGCTTATCGTAAACGCTTTTTACGGCAATCGCCTTGATTGCGTCAATAGGACTTCCACCGCCTATGCCGATTAAAAAATCGCATCCGTTTTCACGGTATTGTTTAACTCCTTCATCAATCATAGTATCGGTCGGCTCGCCCGTTATGCCCGAAAACACCGAGTACCCGGCGCCGTGTTTCTCCAAAGACGCCGTAAGCTTTTTAAAACCTTCAAGCTTTGACACAATTTTTCCCGATACAATAAGCGGTTTGCTGCCCATCGCTGCTATATCCGCAGCTGCGTTTTCAAGCGCGTTTTCTCCTGTGATAATTTTTTTGGGAATTAAAAATTCTCTGCTCATTTTTATTCCTCCGTATCAGTCCTTATCAGCCTTAAGAACCGCATTAAGCATAACTCCCGCACCCTCGGTGCAATGCTCAACGCTTGAAAATTCAGGCTCGCAGTGAGAAAGCCCGTCTTTGGACTGAACAAAAATCATAGTTGTAGGCAGCATATAGGAAGCAAACTGTGCGTCGTGACCCGCGCCCGAGTGAATGTACTGATGCTTAACACCCATTTCCTCGCACGCTTCCTTAACGTATCCGACAAGCTTTTTGTCCCAGTAAACTGTATCTCTGTTCCACGCCTTTTCCACCTTGCAGGTGCAGCCGGCAAACGTCTTTTCTTCAAGGCTTTTTACAATCGCAAGCACCTTTTTAAGCACCTTCGGGTCCTCATGGCGCGAATCAAACGAAAAATCGAAAAAGTCGGGAACGCAGGTATGAACGCATGGATGACAAACCACCTCGCCCGTTGTATAAACCAAATCATCAACGCCAAGCTTGTCAATTTCCTTGTGCAAATAATCCAGCGCCAATGCTGCGGCATAAAAGGCATCGCGGCGTTTCGGCATGGGAAACGTACCCGCGTGAGTTGTCTGACCGTAAAATTTAATTCTGTAATTGAACATTCCCAAAACGCAGTCCACAACGCCGATATCATTGCCGGCGTCCTCCAAAATCGGCCCCTGCTCAATATGCGTTTCAAACATATACAAGTATTTTTCGGGTGAAATTCTGTATTTTTTGTCACCTTTAAATCCCGATTTATCCAGCGCCTCGCCAAAGGTTTTTGTCGGATCGAGTATGCTCTTTGACGCCATCATATCTTCATATTTAAAATTTTTGCGAATGTCTTCAGGAAGATAATCGTAACACACAACGCCTGAAATCATCATAGCCGGCGGATAAAGCGAGCCTTCCTCGTTCGTCCAAATCATAGCCGTCAGCGGATGTTTATGCTCGATTTTGTTTTCCGCAACCGTTTCAAGCACCTCCATTGCCGACATTACGCCGAGTATGCCGTCGTAGTTTCCGCCGTTTTTTACCGAGTCAACGTGTGATGCCATTACAATGCGCTTTGCGTCGGGGTCGGTGCCGTCAAGCGTTGCATAAATGTTTGCCACGTCGTCAATTTCAATTTTTGCGCCGATAGCCTTCATTCGTTTTATGAACTCGTTTCGCGCCATAACCGCCTCGGGCGACAGTGAATATCTTGTAATTCCTCCGTGACCCGCGTCACCGAATTTACTGAAAGTTTTTATTTTATCTTCCATACGTTTTTTACTGCATTCATACATATCAATCATTCCTTTCATCACTTGTCTGTTCAGGCATTCTCATACAGTTTTCCAAAAGATTTACAACATCGGAAACAGTCACATATGCGACAGGACGCTCTAAAGATTTTTCAAGCTCAAGAATGAACAAAAATCTGTCATCCCAGTCAACCAAATATGCAGTTTTTATATTTTCGTTAAGATTAAGCTTTTCTTTTATAACCCTCTTATCCCGCGCGCAGCCGTACAAAATTCCGTCCCACGCTGTTTTGAATGTAAGCTTCTTCTTTGTTTCCTTTTTAAGCTGTATTTCCACCGCAAATTCCGATATTCCCATAGGAATCGAGCGCATATCTTCAGAAATTGTTCTGAAATTTTTTGCGGCGATATAGTCTGAAAGCGGCTCGAATACTAAATTTTTGTAACGTTCCGGCATTGTAACACCTCCTAAAATCAGTATGCTTTATTTACCTCTGCGATTACCTCGTCTACCTTTGCCATTTCCTCTTTAATCTGCTTTTCGGTTATGATAAGAGGCGGGCAAATAAGAATCATATTTTCGTGCGAATAGGTCATAAAGCCTTTTTCCGCAAGCTTCCCGATAATCGACTTCATAACGCCTTCGGGGTCTTTTCCGTATTCCACAAGCGGCGCTTTTGTTTTTCTGTCCTTTACAAGCTCGATTGCCGAAAACAATCCTATATATCTTACGTCGCCGACAATTTCGTATTTTTCTTTCAAAGCTTCAAGCTCTTTTCCGAGTGCCGCTCCCGATTTTTTTACATTGTCTAAAATTTTTGCGTCGTCGTAGTATTTAAGGCACGCCACGCCCGCCGCGCACGCAAGCGGATGACCGCTGTATGTAAGACCGCACGACAAAAGATGATCGTCAAAATACTCTGCAATCTTTTTGCTTACGCACACTCCTCCGAGCTGAACATATCCGCACGTTACACCCTTTGCAAACGATACTATATCGGGCTTTACGTCAAAATTTTCAAACGCAAACATTTTTCCCGTTCTGCCAAAGCCTGCCATAACCTCGTCGCACACCATCATAATGCCGAATTCGTCGCATATTTTGCGCACGCCCTTTAAATAACCTTTCGGCGGAATGATAACGCCGTTCGAGCCTGTTATGGTTTCCATAACAATTGCCGCAACGCTTGACGCACCCTCGTAAATTATCTGCTCGCGAAGTTTATCAACATAATACTCCGACGCTTCTTCCTCTGAATTAAAGCTTAATTTTTCGCGGTACACATATGGGTCAAAAAACTTTACAAAACCCGGTGCGCCCGGCTCAAGCGGATATCTTCTCGGCTCGCCCGTGAGGTTTCCTGCGCCGTAGGTAGAGCCGTGATAACTTCGGTAACGCGAAAACACCTTTTGTCTGCCGGTATACATTCTTGCAATTTTTACCGCGTTTTCGTTCGCGTCCGCGCCGCCGTTTGTAAAAAATACCTTTCCCATATTATCGGGCATACGCTCAATAATCATTTTTGCAAGCTCTCCTCTTACGTCCGAGCCGTATGCAGGAGAAATGTAACAATATTTTTCAGCCTGCTCCTTTATCGCGTCAATAATCTGCCTGTTTCCGTGCCCGACATTTAAGTTTACAAGCTGTGAGGACATATCCGTATATCTTTTGTCGTCATAATCCCACATATAAATACCTTCGGCACGAGCAATGGGAATAGGATTAAGTCCCTTTTGCTTCGACCACGACTGCAAATTGTATGTAGTGTGATTTTTTTTAATCTCCAATGCTTTTTCATTCATTTTTAGTCGCCTCCGCCCAATTTATCAAAATTATTTTTAATGGTATAAGCCAGCAGCAGCTCCATTTTTTTGCTGCCGGTAAGCTTTATGTTGAAAATTTCCTTAATCGCCTTGATTTTGCTGTTAACCGTGTTTCGATGAAGTCCGTACTGTTCGGCAACCGACATAACCGAGCAATCGCACAAAAGATAACAGTATAAAATCTTCGCGTAATCGGTTTTGTACTTTTTGTCATAATCAAAAATTTCCTTCAGATTTCTATCGGCAAAATTTTCTAAAATTTCCTTGTCATTTACTCCGAATATGATTTTATTTATGCCGATATCCTTGTAAAACGCACTGCTCTTTGCGTTAACCGTTGCAAATTTTTGCGCCGCCTCTGCCTCACTTAAAAGCTTTGGAACCGCTCTGTAACCCCTTTTTGTATCCGAAATTCCCATAATATACGAAATGGATTTGTTCTCGCATATTGCGTCCATTGTTTCGGCAAGAGTTTTCGCCGCCTTATTATCCATATCCTGCCTTATAACAATAAGATTATTGTTTAAAACAAACATTGCCGAAGGATAATTTTTTGATTTTGCCAAAATATTCCATAGTTTTATATGGTTTCGCTGTTCAAATTTTTCTGTTACATTCTCGCCGCCAACCAAAAATTTTATGCTTAAAACCCTGTATTCCACCGCTCTACCAAAGCCGTGCTGTTCCAAAAAAGACAGGCATTTTTCGCTACCGTTGGGGTTAAGAATCATATCTTTAAAACATTCCGCCGCGGTAGTTTCAAGCTTTTCGTTTTCAATAATTCTGCGGCAGAAATCATATGTTATATCAATGATGTAAATATTCCACGGCAGTGTAAACAGAGGAAATCCCTCTTTATTGCAAAACATAAGAACATCATCCGATATGCTTTGAAGATAAGGACCGATGTTTATTACAACCCCTGCCGCACCATGCAATTTCAGCCTTTTCACAAATTCCAAAAGAGGATCCTTGCCGATGTGCCCGATACCCGTTGTAAAAACCAGCTCTCCGCCGTGAAGAAAATCAGGCACCTGCCTGTCCTCAACCATATGCACCCAGCGAACGGCGTTTTCCAAACCGCTCTTTCCCGCTATAAGCTTAAGGCTGTACTTTGTTTCGGTGTCACTGCACAGTTTTTTTAAGGTTATCGACATACGCAGTTTCCTCCTTCAAATCTAAATTTTTATCAATCTCTTCTTTTTACTCTCCTTGATTTTCCTATCGCGCCGCTCGGACATACAAGAACGCACAAATGGCATCCTACGCATTTTGAACCGATAAGCCGCGCCTTGCCGTTTTTATCCGTTTCAATAGCCTGATGGCCGCCGTCGCGGCAGGATACAAAGCACCTTTTGCAGCCTATACATTTTTCACTGTCAAACACAGGATAAGAAATGCTTTCGCGGTCAAGATTGTCAGGATTTGTTATATTTGAAAGACCTTTTCCGACAAGGTCTGTTAAACGTGAAATTTTCTTTCGTGCCATATACGCTTTAAGTCCGCTCGTCAAATCGTCTATGATACGATAACCGTACTGCATAACCGCGGTGGTAACCTGAACGTTTTCGCACCCCAACAATATAAATTGCACCGCGTCGCGCCAGGTTTCAATGCCGCCTATGCCGCTTAAAGGAATATTTTTAAGCTTTTCACATTTTGCCATATCGCATATAAACCGGAGCGCTATCGGCAAAACAGATTTTCCGGAGTATCCCGAAACGGCGGTTTTGCCGCTTACCGAATTAAACGGCTCCAAGCTTTCAAGGTCAATTCCCGTTATGCATTTTATGGTGTTTATCGCCGCAATGCCGTTGGCGCCGCCGCAAATTGCAGCAACTGCAGGAGGTTCCATATTTCCGATATTCGGCGTCATTTTAGCAAGAACAGGAAGGTGAGTTCCCTTTTTTACACACTCGGTGTACCGTTTTACAAGCTCGGGATTCTGCCCGACATCCGAGCCAAGTCCTTCGCCCACCATCTGCGGACAACTAAAGTTACATTCAATCATATCAGCGCCCGCCTCTGTTACAAGACGCGCAAGACTTGTCCATTCCTCGTCTGTTTCGCCCATAATTGACGCCACAATCACCTTTGTCGGAAAATCTTTTTTAAGCCTTTTTATTATCTCAAGGTTTTCTTCCAAGCTGTGATCGGAAATCTGCTCCAAATTTTTAAACCCTATAAACGGTGTGCCCTCTTTTCCGATAGCATCAAATCTCGGCGAGGTTTCAACAGGCTTTATAAAACCCACTGTTTTGTAAACCGCGCCTGCCCAGCCCATTTTAAAGGCACGCGCGCACATTTCGTAGTTTCCCGCAACAACCGAGGAGGATAAAAAGAACGGATTTTCGCACTTTACACCCAAAAAGTCAATGCTCAAATCAACATTTTCGTCAAAATCGTTTTCACAAAGCTTTTCGGTGATTTTTCGTATCCTTACGGGAAAATCATAATGTATGCACGCCTTTTCGCAAAAACCTTCACATTCTGCGCAAATATTTTTGTCAACAAAATTTGCTCCGATATCGCCGTTTTCAAATCTTACCGCTCGCACCATTCTGGCAGGGTCAAATTTTTTCGGGCATACTGCGCTGCATTTTGCGTCCTCGCACAAAAGACATCTTGCCGCTTCTTCGTTAAGTTTCATTTTTATCACCCCTCGTTGTTTTATTCGATTTTTTATTTAATCGAACATTTTACAAATTTGCCCCAGCCTTTTTCGCCTACAAAATCACCGTTGTCAAATACAAGCTTTCCTCTCGAATAGGTTTTTTCCGGGTATCCGAAAAGCTTTTTGCCTTCCCAGATTGTGTGGTCGCAGTCCGAATGCATTTTGTCATTTGTTATTGTAAATTCGGTCTTGGGATTGTAAATTACAATATCTGCATCCTTGCCCACAGCAATAGCACCCTTGTCCTTGCAGCCAAAAATCTTTGCAGGGTTTGCCGAGCACAGCTCAACCGCCTTTTCAAACGTAATATTTCCTTCATTCGCCGCGGACAGCATATATGGATACATATTTTCAATACCGGCGCATCCGTTGGGGATTTTTGTAAAGTCATCCTTTCCCCAATCCTTTTCGTATGACTGGAACGGACAATGGTCGGTTGCTATTGTGTCAATATCGCCTCTGTTTATCGCGTCCCACAATGCAATTCTGCTTGCTTCGCCCTTCATCGGAGGCGAACATACAAAGTTGCGTCCGTCCTCGCGCTTATACACATCACAGGTAAACTCAAGATATTGCGGGCAGGTTTCGGCATAAATTGTATATCCCTCGTCCTTTGCCTTTGTAACCGCCGCAACACCGTCTTTATTGGCAAGATGAACAATATACAAAGGTGTGTCAAGCGCTTTTGCCCACTGTATTGCCCTCATATCCGCTTCGGCTTCAACAAACTCGGGACGCGACATATAATGATACCACGCGCTTGTTTTACCCTCCGACAGATATTGCTCGGTAAGCATATTCACCAGTTCGTTGTTTTCGGCGTGAACACCGATAAGAGCACCGCATTCCTTCGCCTTTTTAAGCACCTTGTAGAATACTCCGTCGGTAACTCCGAAATCATAAACCATAAAAACCTTAAATGACGGAACGCCGAATTTTACTGCGTCCTCAATAGAGTCTATAAGGTCGCCGCTGACATCCTTTACCGCAACGTGATATGAATAATCCACCGCCGCATTCGGTGCACACAGTGCGTCGCGCCGTTTTACCGCGTCCACCATTGTTTCGCCGAAATCCTGCAAAACAAAATCAAAAACCGTTGTTGTGCCGCCGCACGCAGCAGCGCGCGTGCCTGCAAAATAATCATCGGATGAAATTGTTCCGCCAAAAGGCATTGCAAGATGCGTATGCGCGTCTATCGCTCCGGGGAGCACCATTTTTCCGCTTGCGTCAATAACATTTGTGTTGTCGGCCGGCGAAATATTCTGCCCGAGCATTGTGATTTTTCCGTTTTCCACTGCAACGTCCGCTTTAAAAATATGCGAATCTGTCACAACTGTACCGCCTTTTATAAGTAAATCCATAAACCGACACTCCTTTTTTATGCGAAAACCGCTTTATTTTTTGTAAACCAATACAAGACCCGACCTCTGATAAATCTGCGCTATTTCAAGAAGGTTCATACCGCCTGAATTTGCAGAAATAAGGTTAGATACCCATGTTACACCGAAATCAACCGTGCC
>JALEIO010000131.1 GCA_022769845.1 Oscillospiraceae bacterium | reverse complement strand
TTCGTCCTTTGAAAATTCGGTATTAAAATCGGTTGAGATTAAAATGTCCGCTTCGCCCGGAGACACGCCGAGCACAACGCCGTTGTTTGATACGGTGGCAACGCTTGTGTTTGTCGATTCAAATTTTATAATCTTATTCTGTGCGTTCCTCGGCATTATCACCGTTTCAATCTGCGCCGCCTCGCCAACGTTTACGTTAAGCGATTTTGTATATTCAAGGCTTTTTATTTCAACAAATCCGTCATACGCGCTTTTTACGGCTTTTTCAAGATTTAACGCACCAAAACCGTAAAAAATATCATAACCTTCTTTGCCCAAATCGTCTGCCGTATTTTTTATTATATTTGCAATCTCGGTAGGCGTAATGTCAGGGTTTGCAATGCGCAAAAGTGCCGCTGCCGCCGACACAACCGGCGCGGAAAAAGATGTTCCGGCAGAGCCGGTATTGACCGTTGAGGAGGTAATGTTTCCGCCTATGCTGTGCGTAAGAAGCGCCATACCCCTTCCCGGAGCGGCTACGTCTATATAATCGTTATACTGTGAAAAATCGGCTTTTTCGCGCATAGTGTCATATGATGAAACCGAAATTACATTGTCATAGCTTGCAGGGTAAAGCGGCTGATTTGAAAAGTTGTTTCCTGCCGCGGCAACAACAACACAGCCTGCGGCAACAGCCCTGTTTACAGCCTCCTGCATAGTTTCAATCTTGCTGTCAATTATACAGTCCAGCGGCACACTGCTTGAAAGCGACATATTGATAACGTCAACATTATGCTCAATCGCCTTGTTTACCGCTTTTATAAGAACTGAAGGAGTTGCGCCGCCTCCGGTGGAATTAAAAACCTTTATGGGAAGAATTTTAACGTCAAATTCGCCCGCAACACCGCAAATTCCTACGCCGTTGTTCGCCTCCGCGGCGATTGTTGACGAAACGCGCGTGCCGTGATAGTTGTTTTTTGCCGATAAATCGTCCTCAAAGCTTGCAGACGCGCTGTTTACAAAATTATAGCCTATCATATTTCCGTTTGAATCGGTCAGAATACGGTTTTTAAGGTCGGGGTTTGCGGTGTCAATGCCGCTGTCAATAACCGCAACAACCGCACTGTTGCCCGAAATATCCTCATAATCCTTCATAGCCGTCCACGCGTCAATGGCTTTTATATCGTCAAGATACCAGTTTCCGCTGCCGTAAAGCTTATAATCGTTATAAGGATATCCTGCCTCTTCTCCGTCTGCCGGCGAAGCGCTTATTTCGGCGGTGCTTTCGTCAACATAAGGGTCGCCCAAATCAAATTTAAGCTCCCTGTCGTAGTCAACGGTTTTTACATTCGGATGGGATTTAAGCTGCACATAAGCACTCTCCGCCGCGTCTGCACTTTTAAACGCAATTCGGTAAATGTTCTCCATAAGACGTTCGGTATTTATGACATCCGAAAGGCGTGAAACAGTGTTTTCGGCATAATCGTAAAAGCACGCAACAAGCGCCGTTACGCCGTCAGTATTCTCTGATTTTGCATCATCGGCGTCCGACAAAACCGCGGCGGCTTCAATATCCGCAAAGCTTACCGTATTTTCGAAAGCAGCCGCCCCCTGCGCAAGCGAGGTGCAGGGAATAAGCATACATATTCCGAATAAACACAGAAGTTTTTTCATAAGTATAACAACCCCTCTTTTATATTAATTTATCTGCAATTATCTGTCATTCTTTAACCGCCGCAAGCATATCGTCCACATCGCCGGACGGGATAATATAATCGCCCTTGCCGCTAACCTTTGCAAGATATTTGCGAACCTCTAATGTGTAAATTTCCACCGTTTTATCCGAGCCGTCATTCATATGATAAACAATCTCGCAAATCTTTTCGCCGCCGTTTTTGCCAAATGCAAAATCGCTTGCTTTTATGCCGATAATTTTTTGATATATATCAGTGAATTTTTCTTTCATAACCTCAACGCCGTTTGCCTTGTAGGTTTCGTTTTCGCCGTTTCTGTCAATGGAAAACGCATATTTTTTTCCGTTTTGTATATCGTTTACATCAACGCCCGTAATGTCTTTTATATTTGTAAGACAAGCAAATCCGTCGGTAAAGTTTATTGCCTTAAGGCTTATAAACGACAGCGAATCTATAGGCGAGGTATAAACACTTTTGCTGTTTTCAAGCATAATATAATAACCGCTGCCCGACTTTGAGCCGACCAAAATTTTCTGCTTTGCGCCCTTTGAATCTTCAAAATAAACATATTTGGAAAATCCGTATTTTGATAAATCGACTGCGTTATCCTCAACAAATTCCGAAATGCTGATATTTTCAAATTTTGTTAAAATGTGCTCATTTACCGAACCCTGATATGCGTCGGTATTTATCGGCGCGGTAATTTTCCAATCGTTTCCTTCTTTTTTAAGCGTTACCGTATCGTTTTCGCCGGCAAACGAAATTTGCGTCAAGTCGTCTGCCGAAACAGATAAAATATTGGTATTTCTGTAATATGCAAGATTATTCTCAAAAAGCGAGCCCTTTGAGGTGCTGACAATATATACGTCATCATCAAC
>JALEIO010000123.1 GCA_022769845.1 Oscillospiraceae bacterium | reverse complement strand
GGCAAATTTATCAACATATTTCAAATATCCGGAAGCCGTCAGAACGCTGATTTACACCACAAATACGATAGAGGGCTTTAATCGGCAGCTACGCAAGGTGACAAAAAACAAAAGCGTATTTCCGACGGATGACAGCCTTTTGAAAATGCTCTATCTTGCCATGATAGACATTACGAAAAAGTGGACAGGCAAGCGCAAGGACTGGGGGCAAATCCACTCACAGCTTGAGATATTTTTTGCTGTTAAGTTAATAGCATAAAATCACGGCAAATCAAGGGTAAAATTAACGCCCTCATACAAGGGCGCCCTTGACTTGTCGGCAATTTTACGCTATAGTAAGCTTGTGGCTGAAAGCCTAAATCCGGCTTACAGCCCAGAAAATTTATTTAGATTATATTATCATTTTGGAGCCAAATTTGAGGTTTACACAAAATGAGGGATTGACCTTCCAAGAATATGTCCGCACCCCCGCCCCCTCTTGCTGTTATTCGGCGACAAGAAATTTTATTTATCGGCATACTCAAGTGCTGCAAGATATACGCCGGCACTCCATCCCATCATCGGTGGTGTTCCGTATTCACTGTTTACGTCAAGACTTCCGCTCACAACGTTATATTTTTCCCAAAGGTTTCCGGTTTCTTCAAAAATTTTTTCAACCAGATTTACATATTTGCACGCTATGCGTTTTGCGTCGTTATGGTATCCGTAGCGTTCAAGGCCGGCAACTGCGATATATTGCAGACATGCCCAGCCGTTCGGATAATTCCACTGATAGATTCCGCATTTATCATTCTTTTCGCAGGTCAGAATTCCAAATTCAGCCTCAAGCCTGTCAATGTTTTCTACAACAGCTTGTGCGTTTCTTTTATCTGCAAGTCCGGCAAAAAGCGGGTAAAAGGATGCTGCGGACAGTATGCTGCTGCGGCGGTTGGTAACAAAGTTATAATCCAAAAGCAAGCCATTTCCGCTATCCATATATTCAAGCATAAGCTTTCGGCGGTTATCGGCACGTTCTTGCCAAAGATTTTCTTCACTGCATTTTAGTTCTTCTGCAAAGTATGACATATTAGACTCCATCATAAACATCAGCGAGTTAAGGTCTACGGGGGCAAAATTATACCCCTCGCAGTCCCATCGGGGATTTATATCCCAGCCGCTTTCGCAGGTTGAGAGGCAATGTCTTCCGAGCTTAAGGCAATCCATATCAGGAGAAAAGCCGGTGCGTTTAATGAACAACTTGGCTGATGACAAGCAGCTGTCGTTGTCTTGAACATCAGCACCGTAATAATTCAGTCCAAGCTTGGAACATCTCTTTGTCTGCCAGAAGGAGTATTCTTTTTTTAAAGTATTATACGCCGATGAAAGCCATACCGGGTCGCGATATAATTCATATATGTCCTTAACCATCTCACTTAAAAACGGCGGTTGAGATCTGTTTAAATAATACGTTCTGTTGCCGTTGGGCATAAATCCGTACTTATTCACTAAATACAGCATATTATCAACGTTATATTTTGCCAGTTCCGCTTTTTTATCAATGATAAGTCCCTTGTTTGTGAAATATGTGTCCCAATAATACATTTCATCAAAATGACCTACCGCAGGAACGGTATACGGATACGGCAGACCGATAAGCGTTCCGTTATCATTTCTGTTGCATTTTATGCACTTGTCCCAGTTTTCATTTATAAATTGTTTAACATTATTTGACATAAAATCACACACTTTCTATATATTTTAAGTATTCTTTATTATGAAACAGAATATTTAAACGCTGTCATTTTTGCGGTATTGCGAAGGCAAACATCCGACAATACGGAAAAATATATCTCCAAAATAACGTGCATCCTCATAGCCGACTGAATGGGCAATTTGATAAATTTTAAGTTGAGTGGTTTTTAACAATTCTTTTGCTTTGTCGATACGCACTGATATAAGATAATCCTTGAAGTTAGTGCCTGTTTCCTTGTAAAACAAAGTGCTGATATAGTTTGGAGAAAGCTCGACAATTTCAGACAAGCTATCAAGTGTTATTGTCTTACTGTAATTGGATGACACATAATCTGTAATTTTTTTAACCGTACTTGTATTTTTCTTTTGAATACAACTATGTATTGCCTCTGATATTTGAAGCGAAAACAGTGTAAGTATATCGCACAGTGCG
>JALEIO010000098.1 GCA_022769845.1 Oscillospiraceae bacterium | reverse complement strand
TATTAAACAAAAAATAAAGGAGATACAAAAATGAACAAACCAAAAGTGATATTTTTACCGCATGCAAATATTCAGTATTCGCAGCTTAAGCCCGAAAGACGGAAGTGGGTAATGAAAAACTGCTATGAAAAGCTATTTGATTTAATCTTGGACGGTGAGTACAAAATAGGATTTGAAGCAAGTGGAATTACTATTGACGAAATGGCAGATAAAGCGCCCGAGGTGCTCGATAAATTAAGAAAACTTGTAGAAATGGGCAAGGTTGAACCGGTGTGCTCGCCTTATATTCATTTTATGCTTGCAAATATTCCAAAAGAGGTATGTTTGCATTCGCTTAAACATTCAATGGATGTTTGGGAAAAACACACGGGAAAACGTCCGAAAATAGGATGGAATCCGGAATGCGGCTGGGCGGGATATATTCCCGATGTATACAAGGAGGCAGGACTTGAGGCACTTGTTATGGACGCCGATTCGCTTTTGCTGTCCTTTGACGAGATAAGAAAGGCAACAGGACTTGCTTTTGACGTTGCCGGACACTCAAATAAAAATCACCTCTTTAAAATTGAGGAATACATAAAGGATAAGCCGGAATTTTTAAAATTTATCACCAATCCGTCTGTTGCTCACAACGGATTGAAACTTATCTTTCGCTCCGACTGTATGGCAAATCTGCTTTTGTGGTATCTTATGGGCGCAACGGAGGGCTTAAGAGATGAACCTATCAATATGGACGAGATAAAAAATATGCTGACCATCTGGAAAGAGAGAATTGCTGAAACCGGCACATTTATTATGCCCTATGCCGAGGACGCGGAGTATATCGGCTCATCAGCATACTTCTATGTTAAACAGTTCAATCAGGCAAGATTTTTTGAAGCAGAGCCGAACAGCGTAGTTCGCTTTAAGGAAATTCTCGATAATGCAAAGGCGGCGGGTTATGAGTTTGCAACTCCATCCGAGGTGCTTGCAGAAGGCGATATTTTTGAAAATGAGTATGTCGATAACATAGAAAACGGTGTTGCATGGCACGGCGGAACAGCCAAAGCGTGGGCAAATACAGAGTATTCAAGAATTATGGACCCTGTATGTCTTTCAATTCTGAACGGAATAAAGGCGGTTGCCGAAAAGCTTGGTGAAACAATTGACACACTTGATACAGACCTTAACAACGCAATGATGGCGCTTGCAAGCGCATGGGTATCGGATAGCCGCTGGCCGCCGGCTCCCACATCACCGGGACGTTTCAATGTTCGCGAGAGCCTGGATGATATGTATAAGGCTAACAATGCAATAAAGGCTGCCATGGAAAAGGGAGGTATTGCCGATAAGAAAGGTCTGTATTCACCGAATCTTATGTACACGCAGATTAAAGCGATTGACGATAAGCTGATGGATATGGAGTATTTCGGCGAATGATATCCGATGTTGAAAATGAAAGGATAATTTAATGAACAAACAACAGTTTATAAAAGATTTAATGGATAAAATGACTGTGCGTGAGAAGGTTGGACAGCTTAATCAGTGTGGTAATTCTATTTATAATGACGATTATAAAGTAGGCTGGGATTTACTCAGAGAGGGACGCATAGGCTCCTTTCTTGGTATTGCAGACGTGGAAAGAGCAAATGAAATGCAGAAGGTGGCTGTTGAAGAAACTCGGCTTGGAATTCCGCTGCTTTTGGGGTACGATGTAATTCACGGCTTCAGAACAACCTTCCCTGTGCCGTGGACTGAAAGTTTTTCATGGGATCCTGATCTGGCAAGGAAAACAGCTGAGGCATCAACTATGGAGGCGGCAGCAAACGGTGTAAACTGGGTATATGCACCCATGATAGATATTACCCGTGATCCCAGATGGGGGCGGGGAGTGGAAGGCGCCGGTGAGGATACATATTTGACCTCGCAGTTTGCTGAGGCACGGGTTAAAGGTATTCAGGGCGATGATTTATCGGATGGAAAACACCTGGCAGCATGTGCAAAGCACTTTGTAGGTTACGGAGCGTGTATGGGCGGACGTGACTACAATACAGCCGATATGTCGGAGCAGACCTTATTTGACGTATATCTTCCGCCTTTTAAGTCAGCAGTGGATGCGGGCGTGAGAACGGTAATGTCGGCATTTCACGACTTAAACGGCGAACCTTGTACAGGAAGTAAATATCTTTTAACCGATATACTAAGAGGAAAACTTGGCTTTAATGGAGCAGTTATTTCCGATGCCGGCTCATGCGACCAAATTAAAATTCACGGATTCACGGAAAGTGACCGTGATACGGCAAAAACTGCCATAAATGCAGGATTGGACGTCGAAATGTGCTTTGGCATTTTCACATTTCAAGATAATCTGGAGCAGCTTGTAGCGGACGGAGAGGTTTCGGAGGAAATGCTGGATAACGCTGTTCGCCGCGTACTGGAGTTGAAGTATGATTTAGGACTGTTCCAAAATCCGTATAAGGATATTGAGAAGGCAGAAGAGATTGTTAATCTGCCCGAAACCCGGGCATTGGCACTTGAAGCTGCTAAAAAGTCTGTTGTTTTACTGAAAAATGACGGAATACTGCCATTGAAGAAGAATGTAAAGGTGGCTCTTGCGGGTCCGTTCGCAGATAATAGAAGAGAAATGCTTGGATGTTGGGCAGGACTTGGTAAAGCGGAGGACGCTATAACACCAGCGGAGGCTTTGGGTATGCATATTGTGTCCTCAAGTGAGGATTGTGCAGATTTTGATGTAATTATTGCTTTTATCGGTGAGCCGGAATCAATGAACGGTGAGGGAAAGAGCCGTACAAATAATGTAATTCCGGAAGAACATATGGAGCTTGTAAGAGAACTGAAAAAGAGCGGGAAAAAGCTTGTGAGCGTCATAATCGGCGGCAGGCCGCTGGTTCTTACCGAGGTGTGCGAATTGTCCGATGCCGTGTTGTTTTCGGGCGCACTGGGCTGTGAAGCGGGCAATGCATATAAGGCAATTCTGACAGGAGAATACAACCCCTGCGGAAAGCTTGTAAATACATTCCCGTCGGTGGTTGGACAGGCACCGCTGTTCTATAATGAAAATAATACAGGGAAACCGCCTGTTGAAGAGTTTTTTTGGACCAGTAAATATATAGATGCCCCGATTAAGCCTCTATTTCCGTTCGGCTACGGACTTTCGTATACCAATTTTGAATATTCGGACCTTTCGGTATCAGATATAAATCCAAAAATAGGCGATAAAATTACCGTAAGTGTGAGGGTGAAAAACACCGGCAATTACGACGGTGAGGAAGTAGTACAGATTTATGTGCGGGATGTTGTCGCTTCAGTTACGCGTCCAAAAAAAGAGTTAAAAGGTTATAAAAAGATTATGATTCCCGCCGGTGAAACAAAAACGGTGGAAATCGAGCTGGACACAAATACCCTCGGATTCTATAACAGAAGCCTTGAATATGTTGTGGAAAAGGGTGATTTTAGGATTATGGCAGGCACGAGTTCCGAGAAATATATCGAAACAAAAATTACTCTGAAATAGCGATGCTGCAGGTTCGCATGTGGCGGGAAAGGAATACTTGCGGACAGAAAGGCAATGAAGAATTTATGCCGGAAAAACGCATAGAAATGGTACATTTTCAGATAACTAAAAATTGCAACCTGCGCTGCTGGTTTTGTGGGCAGTGGGGGAAAAAAGGATTTTTCTCCGATGATAAGGGCAAGCCGATGGAGCTTTCCGATTGGAAGAGTGTTTCGGAGGAGCTGATGGATTACCGCGACACAACCGGGATATCACCGTTTATTATGCTGTGGGGCGGCGAGCCGTTGTATTCGCCGTATTTTGATAATCTTGCGGAATATCTGAAGGAAAATGACTTCCGACTGGGGATGGTTACTAACGGCACAATGATTGCAACGCATAAAGATGTAATCGAGCGATGTATCAGTAATTTGTATGTATCTATTGACGGACCACGGGATATTCACGACGAGATACGCGGAAAGGGAGTATTTGACACCGTTACCCGTAACTTGAAAGTACTTTCCGGTTGTAAAATTATAGTCATGTCGGTTGTTACATCAAAATTAATACCGCGTCTTAGGGAATTTCTTGATTCCATGGATTCTCTGGGTATAAGTGAACTTTATTTGCAGGATATGATAGGACTTACCTCTGAGGAAACGGCGGATTATGTAAAGTGGATGAAATCGGCATTTGGAATTACTGCTACCGAAATATGTTCATGGGAAAATAATGATCTGGAAATATTTGATACAGAAGTGCTAATGGCGGATATAGATACCCAAAAATACAGTTTTAAAATTTCTTGTAAAAGGCATCGCAGTGAGGAAAACGGTCATTGTATGTCTCCCTTCAGGCATGCGCACGTAGCATGGAACGGAAATGTGCTGTATTGCACCGATTTTTATGATTTTTCGGCAGGAAATGTAAAAAATGATGATATTTTAAACATTTTTAATAACGACTTGTCCGAAAAATTCAGAAGCGAAATTTCAAGTGGAAATTGTATTGCCTGTGAACACTGTTCTTGGAAAGAAAATATATCATTTCACTCATAAAATCGTTTATTTCTTTGTTAATAGTGGGCAAATTTTGATACATGGTGCGAAAATCAATTGCTACATACACCGTGAAATATAGATGTCACAAAATCCATGGGAACGACATTGAATTTTTTAATTTTCTTTCATAAGCGATTTTTATTTTGACGATATGCTTAAAACTGCCGTTTGTTATCGGTATAAACAAAGCGGAGGCGGCGACATTGCAATTTTGTGGTCGGCAAAAGAGGACGGCGAGGATGTATCGGTATCGTTAGGGTGCAGCAAAATAACTGTGTACGACGAATACGGAAATGCGTCTGAAATGGCAAGCGAAAACGGAATTTACAGCTTCAGACTTAACCAGTCAACAATATATTTAACAGGCGATTTTAACGTCTGTGCAAAAAATTAAAATTTCAGCGGAGGAAAAAATGCAGAAAACAATCAGTGCATATGTAAGCTACGGCGAATATTTTTTGGATTACAACACCAAAACCTTTGAGCTTAAAATCGGCTGCGGCAAAACCTATATAACCGCGCATATCGAAAGCGATATGTTTGAAAATTATAAAAAATGCGAAATTAAATACAAGCTTAAAAATACCAAAAACATCAAAACAGTAGAATATAAAAACGGTGGAAAAAGCCTTGAACTTACATTTGAAGCGAGTGCGAGGGGAATAGGCGTAAAGTATAACGGCGAAAAAGCAAAAATAATCGGAATGTTTGATTTTGACAATGTTGCGGATATTCTTCCGATGAGATTGACCAAACAATCTTATGTTTTCAGATGCTCTTTGGGCTTCGGCGTGTCAAAATCCGACAACACGCTTTTTGATAAAAACAACGATACCGCTGTGTTTACAGAAGGCTGTACGCTCGGTTTTGACAACGAAAAAAACGTTTATACAATTTTTTGCGATTCCAATTTGAAGTTTAAGTTTATAAAAAATGTTTATGCCGATAAATACCATATCGAATACGGGAAATTAAACAAAAACAATACCTTCGGCAAAGATTTGCCTGTCGGCTGGATGAGCTGGTATGCGGTGAAATTTGATGCGGGCGAAAAAACAGTTTTGGAAAATGCGCTTTTTCAAAAGGAGCATTTGAAGGATTTCGGCGCTAACACCGTTTGGGTGGACTGGGAATGGTATCACAAGGGCTTTGACGCCGACAGCGTGCGCACTGACGGTGTGGACACTTTTCATCCCGACAAGGAAAAATATCCGAACGGGTTAAAGTTTGTTTCGGATAATATCCGAAAAATGGGATTTATTCCGTCACTGTGGATAGGCTTTACCAACGAAACGTTTGAAAATGACTATTTAAAGCAAAATCCCGAGCTTCTTCTTGCAAAGGAGCAAAGCTGGGTAGGAACCTATTTTTATGACATCACACATCCGAAATTTTTAAACGATTATCTCCCGAAGGCGCTTAATCAGGTGGATGAGTGGGGATATGACGCGGTGAAATTTGACACGCTTCCCATATGTATGGAACGGTGCGAGGAGTATCACGAATATCTTTATGACAAAAGCCTTACAACCTATCAGGCATACCGCAATATGATTGCAAAAACGCGCGAAATTCTTGGAAAGAACAGGTATATTTTGTCTTGTTCGGGTGATAAAAAAAGTGACGTTTTGTGGGCAGGCGATATGTTTGACGCGGCGCGGATAGGTCTTGATATTTTTAAGTGGGAGGAATTTTTGAAAAATTGTGTTTACCGCACAATGGAATTTTATCCGCTGCACAATGTGATGTTTTACAATGACCCCGACAACGTTGTACTGCGAAGTGAGTTCAACACGCTAAAACAGGCAATTTCGCGCGCGACCTTTGTGTCGCTGCTCGGTATGCCTGTAACTTTCGGCGATGCATTTTGTGATCTTGACGAAAAAAGGGTTGACATTCTAAAACGCATAATTCCGCCGCTTAACATATCGCCCAAGGATATTTCTGCACGCGTGGATAAGCGTGATATCTGCGTAACAAATCTTTTTATTAACAAAAAATTTGAATGTTACAACGTTGTAAGCGTGTTTAACACCACCGAAAAAAAGGCGGAATACACGCTTGATTTTGAAAACGAGCTGGAGCTTGATGATGATAAATATCATATTTATGATTTTTGGAATGACAAATATTTGGGTGCTGCGAACAAGAAAATCACCCTTTGTCTTGACGGATGCGAAACAGTGCTTCTTTCGGTAAGGCGCAAAAAAGACATTCCGCAAATTATCAGCACAAACAGGCATATTACGCAGGGCGCGCAGGAAATTGAAGATATTCGTTTTGAAAACAATACGCTTTACATAAGGTCAAATCTTGTAAAAAATGATAAATACAAGGTTGTAATTTTTATTCCCGATAATTATAAAATGACCGATTGCGGTGCGTTTAACGCTGAAGACGACGTAAAACACAGCTGCGTAAAGCATCTTCTGTTTGAACCTGATAATACAAAATGCTATGAATTTAAAATTAATTTTGAGGTGATAACGTGAAAGTTCCTTTCACGTTATGCCTCCGGCGGATTTAATTGCCCGTGCGAAATTTTCCTCGGCATTTGCCTCGGAAACGCACATGGGCGTAATAATCTCTTATCATTCCTTGCCCTGCGGATAAGAGAAATTTAATTACTATTTGTGCCGATGCAGGGCGGCGGAATGGAGATTATTATGAAAAAAACAACCTTTGCGCTGTATTTCGGCAATCGGGGATTTTTTCCCGGCGAGCTGATAGCTTCGGCGAGAGACGAAATGACAAAAGTTCTTGAAAATTTAGGGTTCGGATACATAATAGCTGATGAAAACGCCACCCGCTACGGAGCGGTTGAAACCATTGAAGAAGGCGCGTTTTACAAAGATTTTCTTAAAAAGCACGAGGGCGAATTTGACGGAATTATCATTTGTCTGCCCAAT
>JALEIO010000082.1 GCA_022769845.1 Oscillospiraceae bacterium | reverse complement strand
ATATTCTTACAAAAACCGTGGAGCTTGCGTTTGTTTCGGAGCAGGCATAAAAAATTTATTCAAAACAGGCGGATTTTCCGTCTGTTTTTTGTATATTCAAACAAATTGAGGATAAATAATTGACGTTATGTAAAAAAACTGATATAATAAATAATTAAAATTAATATGCAGCCGCTTTCTGTGCCCGCGGTTTTATCTTAATTTAATCAGGTGATAAAAGGCTGCGAAATTTGTTTATTATGGCTTTGCGCCTTAATAAATGGCTGCTGAACAATTCTGAAACGCAGCCGCATAGCGGTTTGCAAGCGTTTCAGAATTGTTCAGGTGCAAGGTTTTTGTGCTGTTTTTGTCAAAAAACTTGCACTTTGTGTCGGCTGTCGGGAGACGACAGCCGACACAAACAGTCAGTCAATCAATGACGTGAACCTAAAAATAGCATTTCTGTTTTTAGGTGTGAAATTGTAAATTTCACACAAATGGTTTCGCAAAACCATTTGTTCAGCAGACATTAATCAATTATGTTTTTGGAGAGAATTTATATGCTATTGGCAACCGACTGGACAGATTACGATTTAATAGACTGCGCAAACGGCGAAAAGCTTGAAAAATGGGGAAATTTTATGCTTGTGCGTCCCGACCCGCAAATTATCTGGCCGCAAAAGCAGCACAAAGATATGTGGGAAAAGTGCGACGCATATTATCACCGAAGCAAATCGGGCGGCGGCAGCTGGGAGTATAAAAAAAGACTTCCCGAAGCGTGGCAGATTAAATATAAGGATTTAACCTTCAACGTAAAGCCTATGGGATTTAAGCATACGGGCATTTTTCCCGAGCAGGCGGTCAACTGGGATTTTATAGACGAAAAAATAAGAAGTGCAAAACGCGACATAAAGGTTTTAAACCTTTTTGCATACACCGGCGGCGCTACGGTTGCAGCGGCGAAGGCGGGGGCGTCTGTGGTGCATGTTGACGCGGCAAAAGGTATGGTTTTGTGGGCTAAAGAAAACGCCGCTTCGTCGGGGCTTGAGAAAGCGCCGATACGCTATATTGTTGATGATGTTATAAAGTTTGTATGCCGAGAAATAAGGCGCCAAAACAAATACGACGCGATAATTATGGACCCTCCCACATACGGCAGAGGTCCAAACGGCGAGGTGTGGAAGTTTGAGGACGAATTGTACCCGCTTATCGAAAAATGTATGAGTCTTCTTTCAGACAATCCGCTTTTTGTAATTGTAAATTCATACACGTCAAATGTTTCGTCAACTGTTGTAAAAAACGTTTTGGAGCTTACCGTAAAAGCAAAATATGCAGGATATGTGACAAATGACGAAATTGCAATTCCCATTAAAAACTCCAATATTTGCCTTCCGTGCGGCGCTGCTACAAGATGGATTGCAAAATAAAACTGACTTCGGAGGCTGGACAAATTGATTAAAACCGAAAATCTTACGTTTGGATTTGAGAACGATACCGAGGAAAATTTAATATTAAAGGGCATAGATTTAGAAGTAAAAAACGGCGAGTTTTTGTGTATTCTCGGGCATAACGGCTCGGGAAAATCCACGCTTGCAAAGCATTTTAACGCAATATATCTTCCGAGCGGAGGGCGTGTTTTGGTAGACGGAATTGATACAAAATGCGAGGAAAAAATTTGGGATATACGCCAAAATACAGCTATGGTTTTTCAAAATCCCGATAATCAGATTGTTGCAACAATTGTTGAAGAAGACGTAGCGTTTGCGGCAGAAAATCTCGGAGTTGCGCCCGATGAAATACGAAAAAGGGTTGATTATGCGCTTGAAGCGGTGGGAATGACGAAATTTAAAAATCACGCGCCGCACCTGTTGTCAGGAGGACAAAAGCAGCGCATAGCCATTGCGGGGGTCATAGCAATGAAGCCGAAAACCATTGTGTTTGACGAGCCGACGGCTATGCTGGACCCGATTGGCAGACGCGAGGTAATGAAAACCATCAAACGCTTAAATTCAGAGTTTAATATGACGATTGTGCTTATTACACACAATATGGACGAGGCGGCAATGTCCGACAGGATTATTGTTATCAACGATGGCAGAATTGAGCTTTGCGGAAAGCCCAGAGAGGTTTTTTCGGACGTTGAAAAAATGAAAACGCTTGGGCTTGATACACCGCAGGTTACTTATCTTGCGTATTTGCTCCAAAAAGAAGGCATTAACATAAAAAGCGACATTTTAGAGATTGACGAGTGCGTTGAGGAGATTTTAAGAATATGTCAATAAAGGTTGAAAATTTGGTTCATATATATTCAAAATCCACGCCGTTTGAAAAGGTTGCGTTAGATAACATCAGCTTTGACATTAGCGATGGTGATTTTGTGGGCATTATAGGGCATACAGGCTCGGGAAAATCCACGCTTATTCAGCATCTTAACGGTCTTATAAAGCCTGACAGCGGCAAAATTTATATAGACGGCGAGGATATAACGCAAAAGGATATTAACCTTACCAAGGTACGCGGCAAGGTGGGAATTGTGTTTCAGTACCCGGAATATCAGCTTTTTGAAGAAACGGTTTATAAGGATATTGCTTTCGGACCGACAAATATGGGATATTCGTCGGAGGAAATTGACAAAATTATTCGCGAGGTTATAAAAACTGTCGGGATAGATGAAAATTTGCTTGAAAAATCGCCTTTTGAGCTTTCGGGCGGTCAGAAAAGAAGGGTTGCCATTGCAGGCGTTCTTGCAATGAACCCGAAAATTCTAATTCTCGATGAGCCTACCGCAGGTCTTGACCCGAAGGGAAGAGATGAAATTTTGGGGCAAATTAAAAAGCTTCACGATGAAAAAAATATTACTGTCATTTGGATTTCGCACAGTATGGAGGACGTTGCAAAAATTGCAAAAAAAGTTATAGTTATGGCTGACGGCAAAATTGTTATGTACGACAGTGTTGACAATGTATTCAAAAATGACAGCCTTTTGGAGGAAATCGGGCTTTCGGTGCCGCAGATTAATAAGGTGGTGCGAAGACTTAAAGAAAAAGGCGTTAACCTCGGCGAAAATATTTATACTGTGGAAAAGGCAAAAAAAGCAATTTTAGATTACATTAAGGGGGCAAAAAATGATTAACGACATAACTCTCGGACAGTTTTTCCCCGTAAATTCACCTATTCACAAGCTCGACCCGAGAGTGAAAATTTTATCGTCGCTTATTTATATTGTGGCGGTATTTTTTGCAAACGGTTTTTCGGGGTATCTTTTTGTCGCGGTGTTCACATATGGCGTTATTTTGATGTCAAAAGTGCCTCCTAAACTTTATATAAAAGGACTTAAACCGCTTGTGTTTATTGTTGTGTTTACCTCGGCGATAAACCTTTTTATGACGGAAGGGCAAATTGCTCAAATAGGCTCTGTGCCACTTAAACTTGGGTTTTTAAAGATTACAAATGAGGGCATTGTTATGGCGGTAAAGATGACGGCGCGGCTTATATTTTTGGTTGCGGGAACGTCTGTTTTAACCTTTACAACCTCGCCGATTGTTTTAACCGACGGCATTGAAAGCCTTCTTTCGCCTTTCAGAAAAATAGGCGTTCCTGCGCACGAGCTTGCTATGATGATGTCTATTGCAATTCGGTTTATCCCAACTCTTTTGGAGGAAACGGATAAAATTATGAAGGCGCAGGCGTCACGCGGAGCGGATTTTGAAAACGGCAGCATTATAAAAAGAATAAAAGCGCTCGTTCCTATTCTGGTGCCGCTTTTTATAAGCTCGTTTCGCCGTGCGGACGAGCTTGCACTGGCAATGGAATGTCGATGCTATAGGGGCGGTAAGGGCAGAACGCGGCTTAAATCACTTAAAATTTGCCATATAGATTACGCCGCTTGTGCGGTTATGCTTATGTTCGTTTTGGGTATTGCGGCTATCAATATTTTTGTCGGGGTGTAAAATATGCGAAATTTACTGTTATATTTGCAATATGACGGCACATATTATCACGGCTGGCAAATTCAGCCGGAGGATGTAACTGTTCAGCAAACGGTTGAAGCGGCAATTTTTAAAATTTTCAAAGAAGAAATCAGCGTTGCGGGGTGCAGCCGAACCGACGCCGGCGTGCACGCAAAAAAGTATGCGTTAAGTTTTTTTACCGATTGCAAAATTCCGGCAGACAGGGTTGCAGTTGCGCTTAATACGGCACTTCCGTGCGATATTCGTGCGCTTGTTTGCGTTGAAGTGTGCGAAAACTTCCACGCACGGTTTGACACTGTTTCAAAAACATATCAATATATTATAAATAACGGCAATTTTGATGTTTTTATGCGGAATTATTGCTGGAGCGTCAAAAATAAACTTGATATACAAAAAATGAAGGATGCAGCGAAGTTTTTTATAGGAAAACACGATTTTAAATCATTTATGACGGGTGATAAAGATTCTACCGTGCGAACCGTTTTTTTGCTTGATATAGTTCAAAACGGCGATTTTATAAATATATTCATATCAGCCGACGGATTTTTATATAATATGGTAAGAATAATTACCGGCACTCTCAAAAGGGTTGGTGAAGGAAAGCTTGACGCCGATAAAATTCCTGAAATCATTAAAGCGCGCGACAGACGTCTTGCAGGAGAAACCGCGCCGCCGCAGGGGCTTTATTTATACGACGTGAAGTATGAAAATTACTGATGAAAATTTGTGATGGGAGAATTGAAGGATGAACAAAAATGGCAAAATCGGAATTAAAATTTTGATTGTAATTTTAATTGTAATCTTTGCTTCTGTGTTGGTTTATCTCAATCAAACGCCGATATTTCTGGAAAAAACAATAAAAATTTTCAATAAAAATTACGAGTATAAAACGCCTACCGTTGAGCTTGAAAGTTCGGAGGGCGCGTTTGTCGATGTTTTAAACGACGCGAGAGCGGTTATTGCGACAAAGGATGGCGTTAAGGTATATTCCCATACGTTAAAAAGCGAATTGAGCGCCGCTTTTTCGGGAGAAAATCCCATTGTCAAGCATAACGGAGATAAAATTCTCATTTTTCACAAGGGGTCAAACAAGGCGCTTTTTATAAACGGCAGAAAAAATATTCCTGTCACAGCAAGCGGAAATATTCTTACGGGGAGCGTGAACGAAAGCGGATATTTTGCGCTTCTTACCGAGGAAAAAGGCTTCAAATCGCAGATTATAGTTTATGATAAAAACGGTGAGGAATTTTATAAATGGCACAGTGCGGAAAATTTTGTGAATGACATTGCACTGTCACCGTCCAATATTGCGCTTGCGGCGTCTGTTTTGGATTATTCCGACGCAAAGCTTAAAAGCAAGCTTCTGATTTTTGACACCGCAACGGAGCAGCCCAAGGAGGTCGCGTCGGAGGAGAGTATAACAGAAATTGAGTTTTTGAGCAAATCAAAAATTGCGGCAGTATGCGATAACTGCGTGGCGGTTTATTCAGCGGGCGGCGAAAGAATGTGGAATCATTCGTTCGGGAGCAAGGGTATTTTTGCATACAAAATCAAGGATGGCAAAATTGCCGCTGCCGCAGGTGAGTCAAACCTTTCTACCGAAACAGTGGACGTTTTGATGTTTAACGAGGGCGGCAAAGCGGTTGTAAACTATAAAAACAGGGGCGAGGTTGAAGGGCTGGATATTTTAAGCGATAATGTTCTTGTTGTGGGAAAAAGATATATGAGGGTTGTTTCAAACGATGAAAAGTCATATCTTAAAACAGGCAAGGATATTACGTCGGCGCATTTTTCGGGAAATATCAAAACGGCGCTGGTTCATACGGGAATGCTTGTTCAGCTTGAGTATTTTGAATAGGAGATTTAGTTATGATTGATATTATAATTATTGCTTTTATCGCGGTATTTTTGATTATTGGATATAAAAAAGGACTTGTAATCACGCTGCTTAATATGTGTTCGTATCTTATTTCAATAATTGCGGTGTTTATGTTTTTCAATCCCGTGCATACATATCTTTTGCAGAGCCAAATCGGAAAGAATATGGCTGAAAAAATTAATACGCATCTTGTAGAAAAATTTTCGGGTATGCCCGTTTTAAACCTGCCGCTTCCTATGATTTTAAAGGGCGGAGCAGACGAAGGGGCAATAATTTCGCAAAGCAGTGCGTCGCAGATTATTGCGCAAAATATAACAAGCGCATTGTTTTTGCTGATTACCTTTATTGTGCTTTATTTTGCCATTAAGCTCGTGATAAAGCTTGTCCGCGCGCCGCTGTGTGCGATATCGTCGCTGCCGCTTATAAAGCAGATTAATAAGCTCGGCGGTGCTGTTTTGGGCGTTGCAATGGGGTTTTTGTGGCTTTATGTTCTTAACGGTCTTATAGCTGCATTTTCGTTTGCAGACTTTGCGGCGCCTATTGCCGACGCAGTTTCAAAATCGCAGATATTGGGTTTTTTGTATGAAAATAACTTCATCTTGAATTTTATCAAAATTTGAATTGTTTTGTGAAAAAATAATATTTTTGCCCCAAAAGCCCTTGACAAAGATAATGTTTTAATATATAATATTAAAGTATTGTGATTTAGGGGTATAGCTCAGTTGGTAGAGCAGCGGTCTCCAAAACCGCGTGCCGTGAGTTCAAGTCTTACTACCCCTGCCACAGAAAACCGCTTGAAATCAGCATTTCAGGCGGTTTTTTTGCTTTAATGATTTATATCGAAATTTCTTGTTTTTATCAAAAAATAGTATATTTTTTGAGTGCATTAGTATACGCATTGGTATACAGATTTCTTATTTTATCATTTAAAAATTTTCATATACTATAATTGTGAATAATACGGATTTATCATTATCTTTTGATAAATATTCTTCTAACAATATAATAGTGCAAAATATATTTTTTGTTTTTTCTGTTTTCTATTTGCACAAATTTATTGTTTAGGAGGATAGTATGTATATAAGATTAGATACCGTCGGATTTAATAAAAAGCCTGACAAAAACGAGATTGCCGGCATAAACAAACGGTTGTCGGCAGACAGTAAAGATGTTGAGTGGCCGTTATTCTGCAATCTTGTCGGAAATAACGGTCATTCTTTTTGTATTTCTGATTTTTACGGAGAGCGAAAGAACTCCAATTTCAAATCTCAGCAGATTTTTGCGCTGGATTTTGACAACACCGCCGTCTACGACGATATTAAAGTCCGTGCGGAAAAATACAGATTACCGATTGCTCTTTCATACGAGACGTTTTCATCTAAAAACCGCAGTAGTTTCAGAGTGGTATTCTTGCTTGATGCAGCTGTAACAGATACCGAAACCTCAAATTCCGTAACACAAATGCTTATGGAAATATTCTATGAGTGTGACAGAAAATGCTCCGACCATGCAAGAATGTTTTTCGGCGGAAAAGAAATTATAGAACAGAGCGGAGAAACCGTATCTTTGGAAACACTTAATATTGAGTTTAACAGATTTTGCAAGGACAAGTACGGTGAAAAACATTACAAGGAAAAAGTATCCCGTTTTGCCGGGAAAAATAATATAAATACCAAAAACGGATTTACGGATATTACAGATGGCATTGCCCGTGAAAGTATTTCTAAAACAAGAAATTTCAGTTTTGAAAGGCTTGCAAAGGGGTGCAGATTATACCATGCATTTGAAAAAGGCGACATATGGCTGTATCATAATCAGCTTATCGGAATCCTTACCAATATGATTAACATAGACGGCGGAAACAGGCGATTTCTGGGGATTGTAAATAACAAAGACAATATAGACTACGGCTACGAAAAGAAAGATTTCAGGTACTATATTAACTATATGACCAAAATGGGGTATAGACCGCAAAGGTGTGATACATTCTGCCCTTATTGTGATGATTGCAATCATGCCGCAAATATGATAAACACTGCCAAGACAGCACAAAACAGCGTAACAAAGCTAAAGGATAAAAGCTACTTTTCACTTGAAGATGCGTCGGCAAATCTTTATGAGAATTTTGAAAATGCAATAAGCAGCAAGGCAAACCGTATAAATATAATACGTGCGCAGACGGCAATAGGGAAAACGCACTGCTATGTAAATATGATAAAACGCTCGGAAAAATTATTTATTATTGCAGTTCCTACAAACATTTTAAAGGATGAGGTATATGACAGGCTTATCTGCGAGGGAATCCCCGGTGTTGTAAAAACATATTCCATTCAGGAGGTAGAAAGCATGCAGACCGAGATTGGAGAAACCGTTAAAGCACTTAACAGCCTGGGGGCGCACAGGGAAGTTGTTGATTATCTTAAAAAGATTGCTCGGGAGGAGGATAAGCCGCACTACCTTAATTACATAAAGCCGCTCCACAAATATTATGAGGAAGATACAAGGGTAATTGTCACCACTCATAAAAAGCTTATGGGCGCGGTCGCGGAATTTCTAAGAAATTTTGAAATTATTATAGATGAAGATATATTAATGAGCGCTTCTAAAAACTCATATGAGGTTAAAATTGACGATTTGCTAAAGCTTGAAAACACATTTAAGATAGAGCAGATTTTACAGACAGAAGGTAATTTTGTGCAGACAGAGCCGGCTAAATATCAGGTGTCGCTAAAAGAGATGCGCAAAAAAGGCATAACAAGTAATGTAAACGCGTTCTTTTCTGCGTCTGCCGTATATAAAAATGGCAAAATATTAAACTGCTTCGTACCTCCCAAACTGCCCGATGTAAAACTTACAATATTGTCCGCTACAGCGGAAAAGGAAATATATGAGATGTTCTTTAAAAACAGAATTATACATTTCGATGAATGCATAGAGGCAGAATACAAGGGCAGGCTTATTCAGTATTGCGGACGTCCGTACTCAAGGAGAGATTTAGACGGTGATCCTGAGTTTTTTGAAAAAATAAAGGCGGAGAACCCGGATTTTAATTATATAATAACCTTCATGAAATACAAATCTCAAGCGGACGACTGTATTATTCACTTTGGCAATACCGAGGGCTGCGATTATATGAAGGGTCAAAATATAATGGTGGTCGGCACTCCTCACTACAATGAAATAGTGTATAAGCTGATTGGCTGTCATATCGGTATTGATACAAACTGCAAAATGCGTTTTCAGGAGGTTGACGATACCTGCTACCGGTATTGGCTTAATACCTATGACAATCCAAAGCTTCGGGCGATACAGCTGTGGATTTTAAAATCAGAGCTTGTCCAGGCAGTGGGAAGAGCACGCCTGCTGCGGTACGACTGCACCGTAAAACTTTATGCCGGGATACCCATGGAGCAGGCTGAGATTGTGTGCAATGATTAAATATGACTCTACAAAATATACACGTTATTTCCCCTCTAAAGACCTTAGCTTTCTATGGCCAGGATTTTGACATGGTTGTATACAGTAAACAATTTGACAGAGATACTGCCTATCGGCAAGACTAATATATATCGTCTTGTACATTCAAAGGATTTTCCTGCCATCACAGGAGGCAGGCGTATAATAATACCTATAGACCGATTCAATGAATGGCTGAATTCTTCTGTTGGCAAAAAATAATTCTATAAAGTGTGCCCTCCCAGAAAAATAGACAATAAAAAGCTTAAAAAACGGAATGAATCGCAATAATTCCTTTGTTTTCGTAGAAGCGGTTGCATTTATTCCACGGTTTGCTTGCGGGCGACCTATGCCGATGTGATGATACGGCGAAAGAACAAAATAGCCCCAAGGGCGGTTCGCCTCGTTACAAGCCTATCATATCGGATCCTCGTTATCAAGCAACTTTTGCGGCATAAACGCTCAGAAGGTGCTCGTATGCAAGCGGAGACAGCCAATTAAGCGTCGATTGAGGGCGCACGGCATTGTAATACGTTTCGATATATGAATATATATCAGCTTGCGCTTCAGCTCTTGTTCTAGAGTGCTTGTGATGCACAAGTTCACATTTAAGACAGCTGAAATAGTTTTCTGCTACAGCGTTATCATATGGATCACCCTTTCCTGACATGCTTTGCGTAATGCTATGTTTTGCTAAAGCTTCACGGTATTGTGAAGAAG
>JALEIO010000077.1 GCA_022769845.1 Oscillospiraceae bacterium | reverse complement strand
CGGAAGTGCTTGATGTTTCTTCATCTGCAAAAGTTGCAGTTGTGGATTCGTCAGCTAAAAACAGCGATGATATAATTCTGTTCTATGAGAATGCAGAGTCGGTAATCAACTCTATTATTAACAACGGAATAGATTTAGCGTCGAAAATATTTGCATCGAGAAATGACGAAGGCAATATAAGCACTATTGTAATCTTTAAATAAAAAACGGCATAAATGCCTTAAATACCTCCCCATAATAATGTGGGGAGGTATTTGTAATAAATTTTTGGGAGTGATTTTTTGAAGGGAAGAGTTCAAAAAAATTATATTGCCGTTTTTATTATAGGCGTACTGCTTATTGCTGTTTATAAAACGTTTGATAATTTTGGTGTAATTCTCGATTATTTTAAGAAATTATTGAAAATTCTTGAGCCGTTTGGCTGGGGATTTGCATTTGCATTATTGCTTTATCCGTTTTGTATGAAGTTTGAAAAACTGTTTTGCAAATGCGGCTGGAAATTCGTGAAAAAAAACAGGCGCGGTCTTGCGGTGGCGGTAAATTTTGTTGCGGTGATTGGAATTTTGGCTGCAATAATATATTTTATGATACCTCCGCTTGTTAAAAACATAGGCGATTTTATTTATCAGGTGCCAACTCTTATTGAGCGTATGACCGATTATATCAACAGCTTTAATATAGTAAAAATTGATTTGGAGTATCTTGAAAAGCTTTTAAGCGTTGATAATCTTATGAAATATGTGAAATTTGAAAGTATAAATCAGTATGCTTCGGGCGTTATGGGATTTTCAACAGCTTTTGTAAATGTTTTTATGGGGCTCATAATTTCTATTTACGTTTTGCTTGACCGTGACAGGCTCAAAAACATTGCAAAAAGAATTCTTAAAATTGCAATTTGCGACAAAACCTACAATATTGTGTCGCGGTATGCTAAAATGGCGGCGGATTTTGTGTATAAATACCTTTATTGTCTGCTTATTGACGCGGTGGTTGTGTTTATTCTGTCGTTTATTGTGCTAACTGTTTTAAGGGTTAAATACGCGCATATTTTTGCGTTAATGATAGGCTCTTTCAACTTAATACCATATTTCGGCGCGATAATTGCAACGGTGCTTACGGCAATTATCACTTGCTTCACCGCAAGCTTTATGAAAGGTGTATGGGTTGCGATTGCGCTTATAATTTTGCAGCAGATGGACGCAAATATTATTCAGCCAAATCTTGTCAATAATTCGTTTTCCATAAGACCGTTTTGGGTTATATTCGCAATTTTGGTGGGCGGCGGATTTTTCGGAATACCGGGAATTTTGCTTGCCGTGCCTATTGCAGCACTTATAAAGACACTTTTGTGCGAATATTTGGATAAAAAAGAGGCTGAAAAAGAAACCGGCAAGGTATCTTAACGAAATTTTAGAAAGTCATATTGGTTAAAAGGAGAAAATTTATGGTATATTTCGGACCAAGCGGAAATTCGGAAAGTTTTTATAATGAGGGGTATAAGTCATCGCTTCAAATGCCGAAGTGGCTTAAAGAAAAGGGCTTGGACGCCTATGAATATCAATGCTCAAAAGGTGTTAAAATTACTCGTCCTACCGCTGAAAAGCTTGGATGCGAGGCAAAGGAAAACAATATAAAATTAAGCATACACGCGCCGTATTATATAAATCTTGCAACGGACGATGAGGAAAAGCGTGAAAAAAGTGTAAAATACATTACCGATACGCTTGCCGCGGCAGATTTTATGGGGGCTGACAGAATTGTGGTTCACTCGGGGGCGTGCGCAAAGATGGACAGGCGCACTGCTATGGAATATGCGAAAAAGACACTTACAGCGGCGCTTGAACGTTCCAAAGAAATGGGGCTTGACCACATTCATATTTGTCCTGAAACAATGGGAAAGATCAATCAGCTCGGCGATTTGGATGAGGTTATTGAGCTGTGCCGTCTTGACGATTATCTATTGCCGACAATAGATTTCGGTCATCTCAACGCGCGCGGTCTCGGCTCGTTAAATGAATATGCCGATTATCTTGAGATTTTTGATAAAATTGAAAACGGTTTGGGGCATGACAGACTGAATACTTTTCATTCGCATTTCAGCCGTATTGAATTTACCAAGGGCGGTGAAAAGAAGCATCACACGCTTGCCGACACTATGTATGGTCCTGAATTTTTGCCTATTGCGGAAATTATTTACAAGAAAAATCTTTCGCCGACAATAATTTGCGAATCAAACGGCACAATGGCAGAGGATGCTCTTACAATGAAAAATATGTATCTTGCACAAAAGTAAGAACTTCTGAAAGGACTTTGAACAATGACAGATGAAATACTTTCAAGAATTAAAAAACTTCGACGTTATCTTGTAAAAAACGAGCTTGACAGCGCACTTATAACCGACCTGAAAAATGTTTTTTATTACAGCGGTTACACAGGTACAAGCGCATATCTTGTTATCGGACTTGACTTTTTGTATCTTATGACCGATTTTCGCTATATTACTCAAGCAAAAGAGCAGTGTCCGCATTATGAGATTATAGATATAAGGCAGAATGACATTAAAAAACTATGTGCGAATCTTGAAATGACAGGATTTGAGAATTTGTCAATTTCGTATAATTTCTATATAAAATTTAAAAGTGTTTTCAAAAATCTTGTTTGTATGAACGGTGCAATTTTAGAGTTTCGTGCAAAAAAAAGTGCGGCAGAAATAAAAAACATCAAAAAAGCCGTGGATATTGCCGACAAGGCATTTACTCACATTTTGAAATTTGCTAAAGAGGGTATGACGGAAATAGAAGTTGCAAACGAGATAGATTTTTTTATGAAGAAAAACGGTGCGTCAGGAAATTCGTTTGATACAATATGCGCTTCGGGTAAGCGCGGTGCGCTTCCGCACGGATTTCCAACGTCAAAAAAACTTGAAAACGGCGATTTGGTGGTGCTTGATTACGGCTGCGTATACAACGGATACTGCTCGGATATTACCCGTACTTTTGCGGTAGGAGATGTAACAGGCGAAGCAAAAAAGGTGTACGATACCGTGCTTAAGGCACAAAAAGAAGCAGAGGATTTTTTGAGTGCGGGCAAAAAATGCGCTGACGCGCATATTCTCGCGGCAAAAATCATTGATGAAAGCTACTGCGGTTATTTTGGCCACGCGCTCGGGCACGGGGTTGGGCTCGACATTCACGAGCAGCCGACGCTTGCTCCGAAGAATGAAAGCGTACTTTGTGCGGGCAATATTGTCACCGTTGAGCCGGGAATTTATATTCCGTCGTTTTGCGGCGTGAGAATTGAGGATATGGTGTGCATTAAGCGGGACGGAATTGAAATTTTAACTAAATCAGACAAAGATTTAAAGGTTATTTAACAAAATATTCCTGTTTTTTAAAAAATATTTCCAATATTACAATATTTTTTAAAAAAACACTTGCTATTTTGCAAAAAATAGGTTAAAATAAATAATATGGAATTTTGTGTCAGCAAATTGCTTGGCATTATAACTAAATCAAGATGCCTTCCGCCTCTTTGGGCGGTGTACTTACACTTGATTTTTTCTTCTGAAAGCTCAATCTGTCAGAAGAAAACGTTAAAAGACGGGATTAACCCCTTATTGAATACAGTAACAGGAGGAATTTTAAGATGATTTCAGCAGGTGAATTCAGAAACGGCGTTACCTTTGAACTTGACGGCAATGTTTTCCAGGTTGTGGAATTTCAGCACGTTAAACCCGGTAAGGGAGCGGCTTTTGTAAGAACAAAATTAAAAAATGTTATAACAGGAGCAGTGGTTGAAAAAACCTTCAGACCTACCGAAAAAATGCCCAAAGCTCACATCGAGAGAAAGGATTACGAGTATTTATATACAGACGGCGAATTGTATTACTTTATGGATCAGGAAACATTTGAGCAAATGCCGCTTAACAAGGACGCGCTCGGCGATTCTTTCAAATTTGTAAAAGAAAATATGGTTGTTAAAGTGCTTTCGTATAAAGGCAATGTGTTCGGCGTTGAGCCGCCTACGTTTGTTGAGCTTCAGGTTACAGAAACGGAACCGGGCTTTAAAGGAGATACATCAACAGGCGCTACAAAGCCTGCTACGGTTGAAACAGGCGCTACGCTCAATGTTCCGCTTTTTATCGACCAGGGCGAAATGATAAGAATCGACACAAGAACAGGCGAATATATGGAAAGAGCGTAAGGCTCGTTTATAAGGAGGTTGCAAATTATGGAAAATATTTCAAGCCGCCTTTCATATGTTAAAGGTTTAATGGAAGGTATGAATTTTGACGAAACATCCAACGAGGGCAAAATTTTTAAAGCTTTGCTTTCTGTTTTGGATGAAATTAATGACTCTATTGACGATTTGTACGATTATCAGGACGAGATTGCTGAACAGGTTGATTTGATTGATGAGGACTTGGCAGCTGTTGAAGAAGGACTTCTTGAGGACGACGAGTGTGACTGCGACGATTGCTGTGATGACGAATACTATGAGGTTGAATGCCCCGAGTGTCACGAAATTGTTTGCGTTGATGAGGACACACTTTTGCAGAATGAGGATATTTACTGCCCTAACTGCAAAGCTAAAATTGACATTGATTTGGAAGACTGCGATTGCGACGACTGCTGTGATTGCGGCTGCGAGGATGACGAATAATTTTAAAACTTCGGCAAATAAGCCGAAGTTTTTCTTTTTAAGCAATAATTTTAAAAACAAAGTAAAAAATATGCAAAATTTTTAAAAAATGTGCAAAAAAGTCTTGATTTTTTATAAAATGTGTGGTAAAATATTCATATACTGAATATTTACTTGACAAAGAGTGGGCTAAACCCACTCTTTCGTATTGTTATGAGGTAATTTTAAAAAATTGGCAGAAGCTTTTCTTGCCGCTTAACGGAGGGGAATATGGCTAAAATTACTGAAGTTGTAAAGGGCATTGCGAAAGACGCCGCGAAAAGGTTTGATTGCTCGCTTTTTGATGTTGAGTACAAAAAAGAAGGTTCGGATTATGTTTTGAGGGTTTATATTGAAAAGGAAAATCCCAACGAGAACATTTCTATAAACGACTGCGAAAATGTTAGCAGATATCTTTCAGATTTGCTGGATGAAAGTGATCCGATTCCCAATGCGTATATGTTAGAGGTGTCATCGCCAGGTATTGACAGACCCTTAAGAAATAAGGACGATTATGAAAGATACAAAGGAAGAAATGTGGATATTGGACTTTTTACCAAAATAAACGGCAAAAAAAATTTGAGCGGTGAGCTTTTGGGCTACGATGATGATTCAATCATAATCGACTCAAACGGTGTTATTAAAGTTCCGCTTGATAAAATTTCAAGTATAAAATTAGCAATTAGCTTTTAAATAACTATATTGAAAAGGGGCGTTAGAGAAAAATGAACAGCGAGTTCATATTGGCTTTGGAGGAAATTGAAAGAGAAAAAAATATTAAAAAAGAAGTTTTGCTTGAAACGATTGAAAACGCGCTTATATCAGCTTACAAAAAAAATTACGAAACAAATCAGGATAACGTTTTCGTGAATATCGACAAGGAAACAGGCGTTGTAAGAGTGTTTGCAAGAAAGACGGTTGTTGAGGAGGTTTCAGACCCGCAGGTTGAAATTTCTATAGATGACGCGCATAAAATCAGCAAGCAGTATGATGTTGGCAGCGAGGTTGAAATCGAAGCGACACCGAAAACCTTCGGACGTATTGCGGCGCAGACTGCAAAACAGATGGTTACTCAAAAGATACGCGAGGTTGAAAGAGAGAACATCTACGAAGAATTTTCGGCAAAGGAGCATACTGTTATTGAAGGAATTATCCAGCGAATTGAGCGCAGAAATATTTATCTCGACGCAGGAAAAGCTGAAGTTTTTCTGCCGTATTCCGAACAGGTTCAGACTGAAAAATACGATTTTCACCAGCATCTCAAGGTTTATGTAACCGAGGTTAAAAAAACCACAAAGGGGCCTGTAATTACGGTTTCAAGAGCAAAGGCGGCACTTGTGCAGAAACTTTTTGAAAATGAAATTCCCGAAATTCAGGATGGAATTGTTGAAATTATGAGCATTTCGCGCGAGGCGGGCTCAAGAACAAAAATGGCGGTTAAATCCAACAACGAAAACGTTGACCCGATTGGCGCATGCATCGGCACTAAAGGCGCGAGAGTTCAGGTTATTATTGATGAGCTTAACGGAGAAAAAATTGACATTGTAAAATACAGTGACGACCCGGAAGAATTTATAAGAGCAGCTTTAAGCCCTGCCGAGGTTGTATCGCTTTCGGTGGATGCCGAAAACAAACAGGCGCATATTACAGTTCCGTTTTCACAGCTTTCGCTTGCGATCGGCAAGGAAGGTCAGAACGCGCGTCTTGCGGCTCGTCTTACAGGATATAAAATTGACATCAAAAGCGACCGCGACGAATAGGGAGTGGTTAGGTGTCAGATAACAAATATTTGCCTTTTCGTACCTGTATCGGCTGCGGAAAAAAGTGTGATAAATCAAGTCTTATAAAGATTGTAAAAAACAAAAACGGCGAAGTTTTTGTTGACGCAGACAAAAACACCTTCGGCAGAGGTGCGTATGTTTGCAAAAACATTCAGTGTGTTCTGAAAGCCGAGAAGAAAAAACGGCTTGCGCGCGCTTTAAAGCTTGATGACTGCGGCAAAATTTACGAAAAGCTTAAATGTATTGCGGGTGATGAAAATGGACAGGACATATAAGCTTATAGGTCTTGCAAAAAAAGCCGGAAGGCTTGTGAGCGGTGAAAAAAACTGCAAAGACGCAATAGCAAGCGGCAGCGCACATCTTGTAATTTTAAGCGGCGACGCTGCAAAAAATACACATAAAAGCATAACAAACAGCTGCAAATTTTATAACGTCAAATATGTTTTTTTTGGCGATACGGAGTCTTTAGGTCACAGCATAGGCAACACGCACAATGCGGTTGTGGCAATCTGCGATGAGGGACTGGCAGGACTGATTGAAAAAAGTCTGCCGAAAATTTAACGGAGGTGGTAATTTTGGCACAACCAAAAATTCACGAAATAGCAAAGGATTTCGGTGTTCAAAGCAAAGAACTTATCGGCGTTTTCGCTGATTACGGCATTGTTATGAAAAATCATTCCGCAAAGCTTGAACCCGATGACATTAACCTCATTTTTTCTATATATTTAAATAAATATGATGATAAAATGACGCTGGAGGAATACTTTGCACATAAAGCGGAAGAAAAGAAAGCAAAAATAGAAGCCGAGAAAAAGTCGAAAAAGGAAGAAGCGGCGAAAAAAGGCATAGAAATTAAAGAAGAGCCTGTTATTGACGAGGAGGTGTCGGAGGAGTCGCTTAAAATTGTCAAGCAGGATAATCTTAAGATTGTTGACACGCGTCAGAATGTTGTTGACCTTGAAAAACTCGATACCGAAAAAATAGAAGAACTTGTCGATATTGAAAAGGTATCAAATGTTGAGAAAAAGCAAAAGCTTAAAAAGGGCAGTCAGCACAAAAAGCCCGAGAAAAATATTCCCGTTGCAAAAAAAGAGAAGGAAAAGAAGGAAACTGTTGAGGTTAAAACGGTTTTGGTTCCCGATGAAATTTCGGTGGGCGACTTTGCCGCACGTTTGGACGTTCCTGCCGCGACAGTTGTTAAAAAGCTTTTCGAGCTTGGCATTATGGCAGCAGTAAGCCAGGTTATTGATTTTGACACAGCGTTGCTTGTAGGCGAGGATTTAGGCTTTAAAATTGAAAAAGAGATTATCGTTACAGAGGAGGATTTACTTTTCAACGATACAGAGGACTCTCCCGAAAGCTTAAAGCCGCGTTCTCCGGTTGTTGTTGTTATGGGTCACGTTGACCACGGTAAAACTTCGCTTCTTGACGCGATACGAAGCACCAATGTCATTGCCAACGAGGCGGGCGGAATTACACAGCATATCGGTGCGTACAGAGTTAGAGTAAACGATAAGAAAATCACTTTTCTCGATACGCCGGGTCACGAAGCCTTTACCGCTATGCGTGCCCGAGGTGCGCAGGTTACTGATATCGCAATTTTGGTTGTTGCGGCAGACGATGGCATAATGCCGCAGACGGTTGAGGCTATCAACCACGCAAAAGCGGCGGGCGTTACCATTATTGTTGCCATTAATAAAATTGATAAAGAGGGCGCAAATCCCGATAAAATTATGCAGGAGCTTACCGAATATGACCTCGTTCCCGAGGCATGGGGCGGTGATACAATCTGCGTTCCTATTTCGGCGAAATACAAAAAGAACATTGAGGAACTTTTGGAAATGGTAATTCTTGTTGCCGAAATGAAAGAGCTTAAGGCAAATCCGGACAGAAAGGCAAAGGGAACGGTTATAGAGTCGCAGCTTGACAAAGGCAGAGGCCCTGTTGCAACCGTGCTTGTTCAAAACGGTACTCTGCGCGTTGGTGATATTATTGTTGCCGGAACGGCTGTCGGAAGAGTAAGAGCAATGGTTGACGACCGCGGTGCGTCGGTTAAAAAGGCAGGTCCGTCCGTCCCCGTTGAGGTTGTAGGATTAAGCGAAGTTCCGGTCGGCGGAGATATTTTCTATGCAGTAACAGACGAGAAAAAAGCTCGTGCGGTTGTTGAAAAGAGAAAACAGAAAATCAAGGATGAAAATACCGTTTCAAGACAGGCGGTTTCGCTCGACGCTTTGTTTGACCAGATTAAAGAAGGCGAGGTTAAAGATCTCAATATTATTGTTAAAGCGGATGTTCAGGGGTCGGTTGAGGCAGTTAAACAGTCGCTTGAAAAGCTTTCAAATGACGAAGTAAGAGTAAAATGCATACACGGCGGAGTGGGCGGAATTACCGAGTCGGATGTTATGCTTGCGTCAGCCTCCAACGCTATTATTGTCGGCTTTAACGTTCGTCCCGATTCGGGTGCGGCGGCGTCGGCAAAACGCGACGAGGTTGATATCAGACTTTACAGAGTTATTTACAACGCTATTGAAGAAATAGAGGCGGCTATGAAGGGTATGCTTGCGCCGCAGTTTAAAGAAAACGTTCTCGGTCACGCTGAAGTAAGAACTACGTTTAAGGTGTCGGGTGTGGGAACAATCGCAGGTTCGTATGTTTTAGACGGAAAAATCACAAGAAATTCTCAAACTCGTATTGTTCGTGACGGAATTATCGTTCATGAAGGCGTTTTGAGCAGTTTGAAACGGTTCAAAGACGATGCAAAAGAGGTTGCCGCAGGATATGAATGTGGTGTTGGAATTGAAAACTTCAATGATATAAAGGACGGAGATATTATTGAATCGTTCGTTATGGAGGAAGTAAAGAGATAAAAGGCAGGTGTGCTTATGGCAGGCAACAGACTTGAAAGAATTAAGGAAGAGGTTAAAAGGGAGTTAAGCGGAATAATAAGACGTCTTAAAGACCCTCGAATTGCAGATGTGGTTTCGGTTGTTGCGGTTGACATAACAAAAGATTTAAAATACGCAAAGGCGCATATCAGCGTTATGGGGACAGACGACCAGAAGAAAGATACAATTACTGCGCTAAATTCGGCGGCGGGATTTATAAGACGCGAAATTTCGGCAAATCTTGATTTGCGAAATACCCCCGAATTTAAGTTTGTTCCCGACAACAGTGTTGAATACGGTATTCATATTGACGAGCTTATTCACAAAATTAATAAAAACGAGAGGGATTGACCTTGAATTTAATTGACTTTTCCGAAAAAATCAAAGAATATGATAATTTTATTATCATTCCGCATATAAATCCCGACGGTGATTCCGTAGGGGCGGCTCTTGCCTTGTGCAAAATTTTGCGTGCGTTGAATAAAACGGCATATATTGCGGATATATCCGAAAGTTTTCCGAAAAACCTTGCTTTTATTGATGCGAACGGATATATTGCGCCTGATGATTTTGCGGCTGAAACGGCATTTTCGGAGGATTGTGCGGATGAAGCCAGAATGTTTGACAAAGCGCTTTTTGAAAATTGCAAAAATTCATTTTCCATAGACCACCACATTACAAACAACGGTTTTGCAAATTTTAACTATATTGACGCTAATGCAAGCGCAACCGGTGAAATTGTCTTTGAGCTTGCAAAGGCACTTGATATAAAAATCGATGCAGAGTGCGCAAAGTATCTTTACTGTGCGATTGCTTCGGATACCGGCAGCTTTAAATATTCAAACACTTCGTCTAAAACCTTTAGGATTGTAGCTGATTTGCGCGATATTTACGGCGAATTTTCCGATTTATCGCATACTATGTTTGACGAGTTTACAATAAATCAGCTAAAGCTTAAAGAATATGCTTTGTCAAAATTAAAACTGCATTTAGACGGAAAAGTTGCTGTAATGTATGTTGATTATGAATATCTTGAAGAAAACGGCTTTGATTTTAATGATGCTGATTTTTTAACAAGTATTCCGCGTTCGGTAAAGGGTGTTGAGGTGGGCATTTTTGCTAAAATCAAACGCGACGAGGTAAAAGTAAGCCTTAGGTCAAACAAATATTTTGATGTGTCAAAAATTGCGGCTATGTTCGGCGGCGGAGGCCATAAAAGAGCATCGGGAATAAGCTTTCACATTTCTTTTGGCGAAACAATTGAAAAACTTTTAAAGGCGATTGAAAATGAAATCAAATAACGCAAGCATAAACGGGATTATTGTTATAAATAAGGAAAAAGGCTTCACTTCGCACGATGTTGTGGCAAAAATGCGAAGAATTTTAAATACCAAAAAAATCGGTCACACAGGCACTCTCGACCCTGACGCGACAGGTGTTTTGCCGATATGCATAGGTAAAGCAACCGGGGTTTGCGATATGCTTATAAATTCCGATAAGGAGTACATTGCCGAGATAAAATTTGGAATAACAACTGATACGCAGGACATTTTCGGAAATGTTTTGAGCGAAAGCCGCGTAAAGCTAAAAAAAGATGAAATTTCATCGGCAATTATGACGTTTGAAGGTGAAATAAATCAGCTTCCGCCAATGTACTCGGCGGTTAAAATTAAAGGAAAAAAGCTTTACGAATATGCCCGTAGCGGAATTGAGGTTGAACGAAAGGCGCGCACGGTTAATATAAAGAAAATTGATATTCTTGATATTAACGAGGATATGGCAAAAATCAAGATTTTATGCTCGAAGGGCACATATATTCGCACTCTGTGCAGCGACATAGGAGAAAAGCTTGGCTGCGGAGCGTGTATGGCAAGCCTTGTGCGTACAAAAAGCGCGGGTTTTGAAATTGAAAATGCCGTTACGCTCGACGAGCTTGAAAAAAACGGCTTTGAAAAATATCTTGTAAAAACAGATTTTGTTTTTTCCGCACTCAATGAAGTAACTGTTAACGATGAAATAAAAAAACGTCTTATGAACGGTGCAAAATCAACTTTTTCTGCTGCTGCGGGGCGTTATAGGGTGTATGATGAAAATAAAAATTTCATTTGCGTCGGCAGGGTTTTCTTTTCAAACGGCAGAAACGTTATAGCGTCCGAAAAGCTTTTTTTCGACTGAATTTAAAGGGGGATAATTTTGGAAATTTTAACAAGCAATTTTAACACTTTGCAAAACACCGTTATCGCCCTCGGAAAATTTGACGCTCTTCATATCGGGCATATGAAAATTATTGACGAAATGAAGAAAGTATCGAAAAAAAACAAGCTTAAATCGGTAATATTTACATTTGATAATATATCTGAAAGCTTTATTGTTTCAAAAAAAGAGAAAGAAGAAATTCTTGAAAAAAGCGGTATTGATTATTTGTTTTACCAAACTTTTGACAAAAGGTTTAAAGATACAAGTGCGAAGGATTTTTTTAACGAAATTCTTTTGAAAAAATTTAACGCAAAATATGTTGTTTCGGGTGATGATTGGCATTTTGGAAAGAACAAATGCGGTGACGTTCATCTTCTTGAGAAAATGTGCCAAGATAAAAATGTTGGATTTTCGATTATAAAAAGGCTTGAGACAGACGGAGAAACTGTAAGCTCGAGCCTTATACGAAAATATATTTCAAAAGGAAATGTTAAAAAGACAAATATGCTTCTCGGACGCAGGCTGTCGGTTGAAGCAACGGTTATTTACGGCAAGCAGCTTGGCGGAAAAATAGGGTTTCCGACTGTGAATTTTGCTGCGGAAAAGGGGAGAATTCTTCCCAAAAACGGTGTATATGCGTCTTATGTGTACTACGGCACAAAAAGATATCTCGGAATGACAAATGTCGGGGATAATCCAACAGTGGACAAAAACATCGACGTCCGCATTGAAACGCATATTTTTGATTTTAACAAAAATGTTTACGGCGAAAAAATGAAAATTGAATTTTTGGATAAAATAAGAGATGAAATTAAGTTTAATGATGTTGACGAGCTTATTTGTCAGCTAAAAAAAGACAAAGCATATATAAAAAATAATTTTTAAAAATTTTAAAAAAGATATTTACATTTGTAAAATAATGTGATATAATCTAATAGTTGTTAACCTATCACAAGGTTTTTGGAACCACCAACCTTTGCTTTGTGATACGGTGATTTATATTTGGAGGTGAAATTTATGCAGAAAGAAGTTAAGCAGGAAATTATTAATACTTACAAAAGGCATGAAAACGATACAGGTTCGCCTGAAGTTCAGATTGCTATTTTGACTTATCGTATTAATCATTTGACAGAGCATCTTAAAAAGAATATGAAAGATCATCATTCGCGCAGAGGTCTTCTTCAGATGGTCGGCGACAGACGCGGATTGCTTAATTATTTAATGAAGGTTGATATTGAAAGATACCGTGACATCATTAAGAAATTAAACATCAGAAAATAGTAATAAAAACAAGGCAAAGGCGGTTTTGAAAAAGCCGTTCTTTGTCTGTTTTCATTAATTGCAGGAAAAAATAAAAAGCATCTACCGAAAATTAGCGATTAGATATGTTATTTTCAGCGGAAAATGGCGCATCTAATGGCTAAAGGTCGGTAGAAGGCTAAAACTTTAGGAGGAAAAAATGCAGAAGAAATTTACCACAACTCTCGCAGGTCGTGAGTTAACTTTGGAAACCGGCGAGCTTGCAGGCCTTGCAAACGGCTCTGTGCTCGTAAGATATGGCGATACGGTTGTTTTAGTCAATGCTACCGCGTCGTCCAAACCGAGAGAGGGAATAGACTTTTTCCCGTTAAGCGTTGATTATGAAGAAAAGCTTTATGCAGTAGGAAAAATTCCCGGTGGATTTATCAGACGTGAAGGAAAGCCGAGCGAAAAAGCAATTCTTACCTCGCGTGTTATCGACAGACCTATTCGTCCGCTTTTCCCGAAGGATTTGCGCAATGATGTAAGCATTGTTGCAACCGTTATGTCGGTTGAAATTGATAATTCGCCCGAAATTGCTGCTATGATTGGTACCGGTGCGGCTCTTGCAATTTCGGATATTCCGTTTAACGGTCCTGTTGCAGGCGTGTTTGTTGGACTTGTTGACGGTGAAATTATCATCAACCCAACACTTGCGCAGCGTGAAAAAAGTGACCTTGAGCTTACCGTTGCCGCTACAAGAGAAAAGGTTGTTATGATTGAAGCGGGTGCAAAGGAAGTTCCTGAGGATGTTATGCTTAATGCAATCAAAGTTGCGCACGAAGAAATCAAAAAGCTTTGTGATTTCATCGACGAAATGGCTAAAGAGGTTGGCAAACCCAAGTTCGATTATCCGAGCGTTGAGGTTGACCACGATTTGTATGAAAAAATCAAAGAATTTGCTTATGACAAGGTTGAAGCGGCGCTCGACACGCCAGATAAGCACACCCGCGACGTTCAGGTTAACAAGGTTGCCGATGAGATAAATGAGCATTTTGCAGACGAATATCCCGATATGGCTGCTGCCTTCGGCGAGTGCCTCTACAAGCTTCAGAAAGAGATTGTAAGAAAATGGCTTATAAAAGACCACAAGAGAGTTGACGGCAGAGGACTTTTGGAAATCCGTCCGCTTTCTTCAAAGGTTGGTATTTTGCCCAGAACTCACGGTTCAGGATTGTTCACAAGAGGTCAGACGCAGGTGCTTACCGTTGCAACACTCGGCGCACTTGCTGATGTTCAGATGCTTGACGGCCTTGATGAGGACGAAACAAAAAGATATATGCACCATTATAATTTTCCGTCCTATTCGGTGGGCGAAACCCGTCCGTCAAGAGGTCCGGGAAGGCGTGAAATCGGTCACGGCGCACTTGCTGAAAGAGCGCTTTTGCCTGTTATTCCGTCAGTTGAGGAGTTCCCGTATGCAATACGTCTTGTATCCGAGGTTTTAAGCTCAAACGGTTCAACCTCGCAGGGCAGTGTTTGCGGCAGCACACTTGCGCTTATGGATGCCGGAGTTCCTATTAAGGCACCTGTTGCAGGTATTTCGTGCGGTCTTGTTACAGACGGTGACGATCACCTCACTTTTGTTGATATTCAAGGTCTCGAGGACTTTTTCGGCGATATGGACTTTAAAGTTGCCGGCACCAAAAAGGGTATAACAGCAATTCAGGTTGATATAAAGGTTACCGGTCTTTCGTATGAAGTTATTGAAGAAGCTTTTGCAAAAACGAAAAAGGCAAGAGAATATATTCTTGACGAGGTTATGTTAAAGACCATTCCCGAACCGAGAAAAGAGCTTTCAAAATATGCTCCGAAGGCTGTTACAATGCAGATTGACCCTGAAAAAATCCGTGACGTTATCGGAACGGGCGGCAAGGTTATTCAAAAAATTATTGCTGACACAGGCGTTAAAATCGATATTGACGATGACGGCAAGGTGTTTATTCTTGCGGTTGACAGCGAGGCGGCACAGAAGGCGGTTAATATTATCGAGGGCATTGTTGCCGAAGCGGAAGTTGGAAAAACTTATTTGGGCAAGGTTGTAAGAATTATGCCGTTCGGCGCTTTTGTTGAAATTCTTCCCGGAAAGGACGGACTTGTTCACATTTCAAAGCTTGATAAAAAGCGTGTTGAAAAGGTTGAGGACGTTGTAAATATCGGCGACGAAATTATGGTTAAGGTAATTGAAATTGACAAGCAGGGCAGAATTAATCTTTCAAGAAAAGACGCTTTGCAGGACAATGAATAATTGTTTTAAAAATTTATTGAAGGCTGCTTTACAAAAAAGTTAAGGCAGTCTTTTTTGCATATTTTTATAAAAAATTACCGATATTAAAATAAAAAATATGCAAAGGAATGATTTTTTTGTTCAGTCCGAGAAGTGATTTAGCAATTGAAGCGGCGGCAATTTTTAATAAAAGTGAGAGCGACATAAAAAACATTGAAGGGATTGAATATAAAACCGAAAAGCACGATAATTACACGCTGACAAGAGTTAAGGTTTTGAACAGCAAGGGTGAGGAGGCAATAGGCAAAAAGATAGGTACTTATATAACGGTTGAGTGTCCGAAAATACGCGAAAATTATGATGAAGCATCAGAAGAAGTGAGCAGAGTTTTATCTGACGAGCTTAAGAAACTTATGAATTTAGAAAAAATCAGCACTGTTTTGGCGGTAGGCTTGGGAAACTGGAACGTTACGCCTGACGCGCTCGGCCCGAAGGTTGTGTCAAAGCTTGCGGTAACTCGTCATTTGTTTCAATATATTCCCGATAAAATTCCCGGTGAAATTCAGCCGTTGTGTGCAATATCGCCCGGTGTTCTCGGAATTACCGGCATAGAAACAGGCGAGATTGTAAAAGGAATTTGCGACAAGGTTAAGCCTGATTTAATAATTGCCATTGACGCGCTTGCTTCGCGCAAAATAGAGCGAATAAGCACAAGTATTCAAATTTCTGATACGGGCATTACCCCGGGTTCGGGCATAGGCAACAAAAGGAGAGGGCTCGATATGGAATACCTTGGTGCCAAGGTCATTGCAATAGGTGTTCCAACGGTGGTTGACGCTGCGACTGTTGCAAATGACACCATTGAAATTTTGTGTGAAAACATCAAAAAAAGCAAGGATTTGAGTAAAGACATCGGAAAGGCTCTTGAAATCACCGACAATGAGCTGCGTTATCCGCTTATAAAAGAGGTTTTAAATCCGTTTGTCGGTGATTTGATTGTTACGCCCAAAGAGGTTGACGAAATTATTGACGACGTATCCAAAATTATTGCAAACGGTATAAATATGGCGGTTCATAATGGTACAAGCAACCTTTGCAATGCGTAAAAAGGCATAAAAAAAGCTTATCCGACATAAGTATTAGGTAGTAACTTATGGAGGTAAAATATGAGGTACAAATACGCAAAAAGGTCGTTAAACCTTAAATTTACTGGATTTTTTGTAAGCGCTTTTTTGATTTTGGCAGTACTGGTTTTAAATCTTCCTGTGATACATTTAAATTTAAGTATCGAGAAAAGCGCTCTGTGCGACGCGGTGGTAAACCTTCCGAAAGACGGCGGCAGTATTTCGTTTGAAATAGTAAAATCGGCGGCAAAATACGTTTATAAAAATTATTTTTCGCCCAAAAGCTTTTTGCTGGACGCTTTTCCGTATATAGAGTCAAAAAAAGTTCCGGATATTAAAATTACCGATAATCCTCCGGAGCCTGTTCAAAATCCCGAGCCTGAAAGTACAAAAAAAATTACCGAATCGAAAATGGTATCAAAAAATTTGCAGATTAAAAACGAAACGGCGTACAAGGTGGACGTGCAGAGTATTTTGAGTGAAAAACCGACTTTTAAAATAATTTCAGGTCAGCCGCTTGTTCTTATTATGCACACTCACTCCTCCGAAGCGTATGAGTCAAACGGCGAGTATGTAACAAGCGACACCGACCGGACGCAGGACGCAAACTACAACGTTATAAGAGTTGGGGACAAACTAAAGCAAATGCTTGAAAACAAGGGGATTTCTGTAATTCACGACAAAACGGTGCACGATTATCCGTCCTATACCAATTCATACAAAAAATCGCTTGAAACCATTGAGCGGAATATTAAGGCATATCCGTCCATTCAAATTGTGTTTGACGTTCACCGCGACGCACTCGGCGACGCCGAAAACAAGGTCAAGCTTACCGCAAATATAAACGGTGAAACCGCGGCGCAGGCAATGCTTGTGTGCGGTACAAATTCTCTTGGACTGTGGTTTGATAACTGGGAGGATAATCTTAGGTTTGCAATGCAAATTCAAGATAGGTTAGAGCGGTGCTATCCCGGGCTTGCCAGACCGCTTAATTTAAGGCGCGAACGGTTTAATCTTCATGCAACGCGCGGTTCGGTGCTTGTTGAAATTGGCACAAACGGAAATACGCTGGACGAGGCGCTTTGCTGCGCAAAATATCTTGGTGATACCGTTGCGGACGTTATAAACGACCTTACAATATTACAGTAATATTAATTTTGCAAAAAAGTATTT
>JALEIO010000036.1 GCA_022769845.1 Oscillospiraceae bacterium | reverse complement strand
AAAAACCTTGAAAATACAAGGCTTTCAGGTCACAAGAGTTCTCTTAGATGTATAACCTTTCGAGTGTGCCCCGTTATGACCACTTCGATACCTCTCCAAATATTAATTTTTAAAACTGTGTTTTCAGCTGCCTTTTTATTTTATAATAAAATTGCTGATTAGTCAAGTGTTTTATCAAAAATATTTCTAAAAATTTCAAAATTTCTGCAACGCAAGAAGCATTTGCAGTGCACTCGCCGTGAAAACAAAATATTTTCCCAACAAGTGCATATTGCAAATTACTTTTATTACTTATAATCTATGCAATCGGCTAAAAGCATTACAGTGTGACAACCTTTTTAAGCAGTAAATTAAGCCAATCACCCTCAAAAAGCTCTATCATACCCTTGTCGCACGCGGAGGCAAGTTTCAAATCAATCGGCACTTTGCAAACGGTGTCAATATTAAGGTCTGAAGCGACCTTATCCGCCTTACTTTCGCCGAATGCTTCTATTTTTTTGCCGCAGTCGGGACACAAAACATAACTGAAATTCTCAACCAATCCCAAAATAGGAATATTAAGCATCTGCGCCATTTTAACCGCTTTGCCGACAATCATAGACACCAAGTCCTGCGGAGAAGTCACAACGATAATTCCGTCAATCGGAATAGACTGATAAACGGTAAGCGGCACATCCCCCGTTCCGGGAGGCATATCAATAAACATATAGTCAACATCGCCCCATATTACATCGGTCCAAAACTGCTTTACAGCGCCCGCAATGACCGGTCCTCTCCACACAACCGGATCGGTCGGATCCTCCAAAAGCAAATTTATGCTCATAACGTCAATGCCCGTTTTCGTTTTTACGGGATAAATTCCGTTATCATCTGTTTCTGCACGTTTTGTAAGATTAAACATTTTAGGGACGGACGGACCCGTAATATCCGCGTCCAAAATTGCAGTTTTATATCCTGCACGGCTTGTGAGAACCGACATAAGTCCCGTAACAAGCGACTTTCCTACCCCACCCTTGCCGCTGACAACGCCAATAACCTTCTTTATATTGCTCATTTCGTGCGGCTTTTCCAAAAAACTTTTAGGGTCGCGTGACGAACAGTTTTCCCCGCAGCTTGAACAATCGTGTGTGCATTCGCTCATAACATTTTCCTCCATATCATAATTTTATATATTTTCTATCTGCCAGTCTATCGGCTCTTTACCGTTCTGAACCAGAATTTCATTAGCCTTTTTAAAGTGATTGCAGCCTAAAAATCCTCTGTGTGCCGAAAGAGGACTCGGATGCGAGGTTGTAAGAACATAGTGCTTTTTTTGGTCGATAAAATACGCTTTTTTTGCTGCAAAACTGCCCCACAAAAGAAAAATCACAGGGTCATTCCTATCGTTTAAAAACCGTATAACGTCATCGGTAAATATTTCCCATCCGATAGCCGAATGTGAATTGGCTCTGTCTTTTACAACGGTAAGAGACGCATTGAGCAGCAAAACGCCCTGACGCGCCCACTTTTCCAAATATCCGTTGTTTGGAATATAGCACCCTAAACTGCGGTTTAACTCTTTATAAATATTAACAAGCGACGGAGGAATTGCAACGCCTTTTTTCACAGAAAAAGCAAGTCCGTGCGCCTGATTTACACCATGATACGGGTCCTGCCCGAGTATAACCACCTTGGTTTGCGCATAAGGTGTCCATTTAAGCGCATTAAAAATATCATACATTGACGGATAAACTGTTTTTGTAGAGTATTCGTTTTTCAAAAAAGTGCGCAGCTTGAGATAATACTCCTTTTCAAATTCGCCTTTTAGCACCTCGTCCCAATCGTTTCCGAAATTAACCATAGCACTTTTCTCCCGAAATCAGTTTTTGCTTCTTGCTTTTGCACGAAGCGTTTTGTCAAGGATTTTCTTTCTTAAACGCAAATGCTTGGGTGTAACCTCCAAAAGCTCATCATCCGCTATAAATTCTATGCACTGCTCAAGCGAGAGAACTGTATGCGGAACTAAACGAAGCGCCTCGTCCGAGCCTGACGCACGCATATTTGTAACGTGTTTTTTCTTGCAGACGTTAACCTCAACATCGTCAACGCGCGAATTTTCGCCGACAATCATACCCGAATAGACCTGCTCGCCCGGTCCTATAAACATTGTTCCCCTATCCTGCGCATTAAAAAGACCGTAGGTAACGCTCTCACCCGTTTCAAACGCAACAAGCGAGCCGCGCTGACGACTTGGAATATCTCCCTTGTACTCTTCATATCCCGAAACAACGTGGTTCATAACTCCGTTGCCGCGCGTATCAGTCATAAGAATTGAACGGTAACCGATAAGTCCTCTTGACGGAATTTTAAACTCCAGACGTGTATAACCGCCGTTGCCGCCTGTCATATTAACCATTTGGGCTTTTCGCTCGGCAAGCTTGTCAATAACCACTCCCACGCAGTCCTCCGGAACGTCTATCATAAGAAGCTCAATCGGCTCCATAAGCTTTCCGTCAATTTTTTTGTTTATGACAACAGGACGCGAAACCTGAAATTCATAACCCTGTCGGCGCATTGTTTCAATAAGCACCGAAAGATGCAGTTCTCCCCTGCCCGACACCTTAAATGCGTCGGCAGAATCCGTTTCTTCAACCTTTAAGCTTACGTTTGTTTCCATTTCTTTAAAAAGCCTGTCACGAAGATGTCTTGACGTTACAAATTCGCCGTCCTGCCCCGCAAACGGGCTGTTGTTTACGCTGAAAGTCATAGAAAGCGTCGGCTCGTCGATTTCAACAAACGGAAGCGGCTCAATGCAAGCAGAGTCGCACAGCGTTTCGCCTATATTTATTTTGCCGAGTCCCGAAACATTGACAATATCGCCAACCTTTGCTTCGTTTACTTCTACTCTGTTTAACCCTTGAAACTGATAAATTTTTCCTACCTTAACGTTTCGGGTAGAACCGTCTTTTGAGCAAAGTGTTGTGGACTGCCCTGCTTTTATACAGCCGCGTTCAACTCTTCCGAGTGCCATTGTGCCAACATAATCGTCATAGTCGATGTTTGAAATAAGAAACTGAAGCGGCGCGTTCTCGTCCCCCTCGGGCGGATTTACATTTTCCAAAATCATATCGAAAAGCGGCTTCATAGTGCCGTCGTGCTTTTCAGGATGACGCGTTGCGTAACCGTCGCGAGCAGAAGCAAACACAACAGGCGAATTAAACTGCTCCTCGGTTGCGTCAAGCTCTAAAAACAGCTCTAAAACCTCGTCCACAACCTCATACGGACGCGCGTTGGGGCGATCAATTTTGTTAATTACAATAATAGGTTTAAGATTTAGCGCAAGAGCCTTTTTCAGCACAAATCTTGTCTGCGGCATACAACCTTCAAACGCGTCTACAAGCACCAGCACGCCGTCTACCATTTTGAGAACGCGCTCAACCTCGCCGCCAAAATCGGCATGTCCCGGGGTATCTACAATATTAATTTTCACGCCGTTATACATAAGCGATGTGTTTTTGGATAAAATCGTAATTCCGCGCTCTTTTTCAAGGTCATTATTATCCATAACACGCTCGTCAACGTGCTGATTTTCTCTGAATACGCCACCCTGCTTAAGCATAGCGTCAACCAAAGTAGTTTTGCCGTGGTCAACGTGGGCAATTATAGCAATATTTCTCAAATCTTCTCTTTTGCTCATCTAAAATTAACTCCTTAAATTTTCTACTAAATTATAGAATAATACAAAATTGCAATTATGTCAATAAAAAATCCGCTGTTTCGTCAAAACAACGGAAATTTTTATATTTTTTGTACGCTAATTATAATCTTTTTTCCAAATCAGCCTTCATATCCTCATAACCGGGCTTACCCAAAAGCGCGAACATATTCTTTTTATACGCTTCAACGCCGGGCTGGTTAAACGGGTTTACACCGAGAATATAACCCGAAACGCCGCACGCCTTTTCAAAGAAATAAACAAGATTGCCGAAATTATAAGCGTCAATTTTCGGAATATTTATAACCATATTTGGAACATTTCCGTCGGTGTGCGCCAAAAGCGTACCCTCAAAAGCCTTACTGTTAACATAATTTACGCTCTTTCCTGCAAGAAAATTAAGGCCGTCAATGTTGCCGTCAATCTCATCAATAGTGATATCGTTTATCGGCTCGTCAACCTTCAAAACGGTTTCAAAAATAATTCTTGCTCCGTCCTGAATATACTGCCCCATTGAATGAAGGTCGGTTGAAAAATTAACCGAAGCAGGGAAAAGTCCTTTGCCGTCCTTGCCCTCACTCTCGCCGTAAAGCTGCTTCCACCACTCCGAAAAATACTGCATACAAGGCTCGTAGTTAACCATAATTTCAACGTTTTTACCCTTGCGCAAGAGAATATTTCTTATTGCCGCATATTTTAAACAGTCGTTTTCTTCATACGGCTTTTTGTATTCCTCCATAGCGTCGCGCGCGCCCTTCATCATAGCGTCAATATCAATTCCGGCAACCGCAATGGGAAGAAGTCCAACCGGCGTCAAAACAGAAAACCTACCGCCCACATCGTCCGGAATAACAAAGGTTTCATAGCCTTCGGCGTCCGATAATGATTTAAGTGTGCCCTTAACCTTGTCGGTAGTTGCAAAAATTCTTTCCTTAGCGCCTTCTTTTCCGTACTTTTTCTCCAAAAGCTCCTTAAACATTCTGAAAGCAAGCGCAGGCTCGGTTGTGGTACCGGATTTTGAAATAACGTTAACGCTTATATCCTTATCTTTTACAAGATTTATCAAATCATACAAATAATTTGCACTTATGCTGTTGCCCGCAAAAAGTATCTGCGGCGCCTTGCGTTCGTTTTTGTCCAAAAGATTGTAAAAAGAATTTGTAAGCATATCAATGGCAGCTTTAGCACCAAGGTACGAGCCGCCTATGCCGATAACCACCAGCACATCGGAATTTACCCTGATTTTCTCTGCCGCTTTCTTAATTCTTTCAAATTCTTTTATGTCATAATTTGCCGGAAGTGATGTCCAGCCCAAATAATCACATCCGGCTCCATTTTTTTCATTAAGAGTATTTTGCGCACTCATAACGGCGGTTTTCATATTCTTTATTTCATCGTCGCTTATAAATTTTGAAGTTTTTGAATAATCGAGTTTTATCATAATGTAACCACTCCTATAATATAAATCGTTTTGATTATACTCCTTTTTTATGCGTTTGTCAAATATTATCGATATTTAATATATCTTGCACATTTTATAGGCAATTTACAACGGATTTTTTATACAAAAAAGAGATGAAATGCTAAAATTTCATCTCTTTTGCAAATTAATATAAAATAATTTTAAACTATTTCGTCTTTTTTGTTGCGTTTCATAAGACTTATTACCGCATCTTTAGGCGGCAGATTTTCAAAAAGAACCTCATACGCTTTTTTAATTATAGGCATTTCAACATTCATTTTTTTTGAAAGCTCATATGCCGCAGACGAAGAATACACTCCCTCAACCACCATATGCACCTC
>JALEIO010000034.1 GCA_022769845.1 Oscillospiraceae bacterium | reverse complement strand
GCACCGACCATACCAAGGGAAAGTGCTACGTTGTTTCCGATAACCGTCATAACCATTGAGGTAAGAACTGTTAAAACAACAAGTGATACATTAAACTTTTTACTGTAAATTGTTCCTCGGTGTGAAATCATATAGGATATAAAAATTAAAAATCCCAAAATTCCCGAAACTAAAATATTTGCTGCAATCTGCTCCCACGAGAGAGTTGCCTGGTCTTTGATAAGATTAAAAATCTGACTTCTCATTTTCAAAAACTCCTTTTATCATATTTCTTCATAGCTTTGCTGTCTTGCTAAAGCGTATTTACTTACTGATAGCTCACTTTTGTTGATACTGTTTATAAACTGCCTGATGTAATCGAGCAAAAATCCGTTGAACTTTACCTCGAGCACTACATTAAACTTATCTAAAACAGGATACATCACAAGATTTTCCGAAAATAAATCAAAATTGGTTTCCGTTGCCACAATGTTATTGTCAAAGGTAAGCCTGATTTTATTTTCCTTTGCAATGTACGCTTTACGGTTATATTGAACAATCGTTTTCGGTCGGTAGCACTTATAATGCATAAGTCCGTAACATTCTCTTGCAAAATCCTCTTTGTATTTTAACAAAACTTCATACTTTCCGGCAATTAACGCCTCTGCGTCCGCTTTTGTCATACGAAGTGAGCGTTTCTTCTGATTTGCCCCTTGCTTTTGCTTCATTTCAAGCATTGCAAAATCGTGCTTTGGGTCATAAATTCTAAGTCTTATTTTTCGCCTGGTTTCAACGCCTTCAAGCTTTTCAAAGAAATCGTCATCGTAAATTGTGTCAAAATAGAGTGAGCGTATGATGTAGCCGTCTGTCCCGTTATGCTCATCTTGTATCATTAGCATATCGAGATAATGAGATTTAGAACGAAACTCATCAATATTTATTAAAAACTTCTTTTCTTCTCTTGTTACAACATTCATAAAATCCCCTCTTGCAAAAAGAAAAGCTGCAATAACAGAAAGCCTTGAAAGACTCTTATCATTGCAGCTTGACTGGCGTGGCATAAAGCTTTAGCCTCTTTGCTTTGCGTCACCGGCTTTCGCCGATTTTGCTAAATATTAAACTCTAAATATTATACCACAATGATTCACTTTTGTCAACTATCCTCTGGCAAAAACCTGTTTCGCCTTGTTGTTTTATGACATTAACGTCAAGATTTGAATTATCAATCTCACCGATTAAATTCTTTTCTTCAACGGTAACTTCTCCGTTTTCCGTCTTCGCCTTGTATGTAAGTGTATCGGTTTCAGCAAACACCGTTCCTGACAACATATACATAACAAGAATAGACGCTGCTATTCTTTTAAGTTTTTTCATGTTATTTTCCTTTCTTTTTGTTTAAAATAAAAATAGCAAAAGTAAAGACAGTAACCTTCATATGCCACCAACTCATTACTTTTGCCTATATAATATATTCAGTTTACTACAAGTTCGGGCATAAGCTCAATGTTATTAAAAGCATCAAATGTAACTGTTGTTTCCAAAGCATTCTTTGCAAGTATTCCCATCTTTTCAGTTACATGAGTATAATAACGCAATGTAAATTCCAACTTTGAATGTCCCAGCATTTCTTGAACATATCGGGGGCTTACACCGCTTTCTGCAAGAATGGTCGCATATGTATGCCGAAGATTATGAAATTTAAAGTCAATTTTCAAATCTTTTTTTATAACCCTTGACATAAATTTAATGCTGTTGGTTGTCAACATATCACCATTAAGCTTTACATTAACAAAGTCATCAACTTCCATTAAAATATCGCGGTTTCTCTCAAGTCTGTCTGTTACAAAATTACGCTTATAGCCGTCACCGTAGAGTTTTTTATTTTCCTCATGATGCTTTTTTAGCTTTTTCATATATTCGCAAAAACTATCGGTTATATTAACGCTTCTGTATGCGTTTTTCGTTTTCAACGGGCAAAAGCACCATTTTCTGTCTTGGAATAAAAGCTGCTTGCATACTTTTATCTTTTTCTTTTCAAAATCAATATCTTCCCATCGCAAACCAAATACCTCACTTTCGCGCAGTCCTGTGTTTAAGGCAATATAATAGGCAATAATAACATTAGTTCCATGTAGCCTCGTTTCCATTGCTTGACGTTCATCGGCAGTATAAACTTTAATTTCGCCGACATGGCGAGGATCCGGTGGTGCAGTAACTGATGGAAAGATATTTTTCTTGGTGTATTGACGTTTATGTGCAAAGCCAAATAAAACTTTCAGTAATTTGAATATACCTTTGACATATTCCTCGCTATAACTCATCATTTTTTCATTTATAAAATCATCAATCATTTATAGCGAACAACAGTGGCATATGCACGAGTTGCAGGAGCTTCTTTTTCAATGAACTCATTATATACCTCTTTAAAGGTGATCTTTTTATTTTCAACAAAATCACCCGTCATATTATAATGGTAAATAACTTCGTTCATTGCTTTAGTAGCTTCACTTTTTGTTTTGAATCCGCTGCGCTCAACTTGATTGCGTTTTCCGGCTGTGCCATACCCAATTCAATACGATAAGACCAAGTTGCCCCTTTTTTACGAACACTGCCTTGCATAACTTAATCCTCCTTTTTAGTTCTTATAAATATTTTATCAAATCAGAATCAGGAATCTTAAGTTTTTGGGGTAGAAATTTTTTCCCACGTAAAAAACAGGTTTGACACCTCTCAAAACCGCATGGTTACTGGGTTTGTCGGGGTTTTCTTGGGAAAAGATGATTTTTGAGCAAAATTTTTGATTTTTCCCACGAATTTCCCACGCAAGAATTAAGTACAAATAAATACAGAAAAACACGATTAACGCAAATTGGTTAATCGTGTTTCAAGACCAAGTAGCTAAAAAGCCTTATTTCAAGCCATTCTCGGATTATATCTAATCGGAACTAATTGTATTTATTTTTAAGCAAAATATCTCTTCAGCATACCTTCAAAGCCTTTACCATGTCTTGCCTCGTCTTTTGCCATTTCGTGAACGGTATCATGAATAGCGTCATAGCCAAGTTCTTTAGCTTTTTTAGCAAGCTCAAATTTTCCTGCTGTTGCTCCACATTCTGCTTCAGCACGCATTTCAAGGTTTTTCTTTGTAGAAGTTGTAACAACCTCGCCGAGAAGCTCTGCAAAT
>JALEIO010000027.1 GCA_022769845.1 Oscillospiraceae bacterium | reverse complement strand
GTTTGCAATGGGCGATTCTGTGCCTATTGAAAGAATTTGCGAGGCTTTGGAGCTTGACAGAAAAAGCGCCGAGATTATACTTGAAAAAATGCAGGCAGAATACGAAAACGATATAAGCCGCGGAATTAAAATTCTGCGCTTCGAAGACAGCTTTCAGCTTTGCACAAAAACCGAATATTACAGCTATATACGCTCGGTTGCCGAGAAAAAAAGCAAGGTAAATTTGTCAAATGCCGCGCTTGAGGTGTTAAGTATTGTCGCTTATAATCAGCCGGTAACACGCAGCAGCATTGAGTTTATCCGCGGCGTCAACAGTGACGGTTCGCTCTCAAAGCTGGTTGAGCTTGGACTTGTTGAAGAAAAAGGACGTCTTGACGCGCCCGGCAGACCTATTTTATTCGGCACAACCGAAGAATTTCTTCGCTGCTTTGGGTTAACCTCGTTAAACAACCTCCCTACCGTTGACAATCCGAACGACATTATCATTCAGCAGGAATTTGATATTGACGGTGCTAAAGTTTTGCAGAATAACAGCGGTTCAGAGGTTGAAAACGGCGCAGATGCGGATTCTTCAGATGCTGATAATACAGACGAAAATTAATCTTTAAAAGGCGGCGCGTATATGAAAATTTTGCTTATCCTCTTTGGACTGCTCGCACTTATAATTTTGTTTTTGCTGTTTGTCAAACTCAATTTTTATTTTGAAGGTTATTACAACAATAATGAAAGCAAAAATTTTACATTGCGATTTTATGTTTTTACAAAAAAGCTGGGCTTTAACATAAAATTTAAGGAAACCAAGAAAGAAAAAGAGAAAAAAGAAATTGAAAAAAAGGAAGGCAAGGATAGCTTCATCGACAAAGCAAAGCGTTTTAAAAATAATATTGGCATTTTTAAAAATACTTTTTCCGCTTCAAAAGGACATATAAAAAAATCAGTTATTGTAAAAAATATTAACCTTAATATTGATTTTGGACTTGGCGACGCTGCGGCTACCGGAATTTCAACGGGTGTTTTGTGGGGCGTGATATACTCTGCTTTTTCGCTTATCTGCCACCTTTTTACGGTTGAAAATCATATGTTTGCGGTTGACCCGCAGTTCAACAAAAAAATCACAAAAATAAATGCCGACGGAATAATTTATACGCGTTTGGTTAATCTTATCATTACGGCAGTTGTGATTTTGACAAATTATTCCAAGGCAAAAAAGCTTATTGAGGGCTATAAACCCGAAATTGCTGATGATAAAAATATTAATTATAATTAATAAAGGCGGTGTTTTTATGAACCCAATCGAAGGTTTGCTAAATGTATCAATGGAAAAAATTAAAGCTATGGTGGACGTTAACACAATTGTCGGCGATCCCGTTACAGCGGCTGACGGCACAACGGTTATACCTGTTTCAAAGGTGTCTTTCGGCTTCGGTGCGGGAGGTTCGGAGTTTGCGCAGGGCGGAAAAGATACTGACAATAACGGCGACAATACAATGTTTGGCGGCGGAGCAGGCAGCGGCGTATCAATAAACCCAATCGCTTTTTTGGTAGTCGGAAAAGATCAGGTGCGCATTTTGCCAATTACCAACAACGTTTCCACCGCGGACAGAATTATTGATTCCGTACCCGATATTTTGAATAAAATCAATGGATTTATCAAAGATTTTACATCAAAAAACGATAGCTCCAAAGAAGAAAACGTTCAAGACAAAGAAGAAGAGCAAGAATAATTTCATATATTAAAAAAGGGACGCTTAAAACGTCCCTTTTTTAATTTCCGCACTCAATGCTTATTTCATTAAAAACAGTTAAAAGGTCGGCGATGGTTTGCTTTTTCTTCTCCTCGCCCGACTTGTCAAGGTGTATTTTTCCCTCATGCATCATAATACAACGGTTTGAATATTCAATCGCATAACGCAGATTATGGGTAACCATAAGCGTTGTAATTTTCTTCTCTGTCACAACCTTTTCGGTAAGCTGCATAACAATGTCGCTTGATTTCGGGTCAAGCGCCGCAGTATGCTCGTCAAGGAGCAAAATATCAGGCTTAACCATTGTTGCCATAATAAGCGCCAGTGCCTGTCTTTGACCGCCGGAAAGCGTTTTAGCAGTGATATTTAACCTATCCTCAAGTCCAAGCCCCAAAAGCTCTAACTGCGAACGGTAAAAATCCTTGCGTTTATGGTTTAATCCGCCCGTAAGATTATACGGATTAAGCTTATTGTCCGCAATTGACATATTCTCAAAAATCGTCATTGACGGACAGGTGCCGAGCTCCGGATTTTGAAACACCCGAGCTATATTTTTAGCCCTTTTATAGTTTTTAAGCTTTGTTACGTCTTTTCCGCCGACAAAAACCTTGCCGCTGTCAGGAATTAAATTCCCTGAAATTATATTTAAAAGCGTTGTTTTTCCCGAGCCGTTGCTGCCGACAATAGACACAAACTCGTCCTTTTTTACCTCTAAATTAAAATTTTCAAACAATATTTTTTCGTTAATGGTATTTTTGTTGAAGGTTTGACAAATATTATCAAGTTTTAGCAATTTTTGCCGCCCCCTTCTTTTTTGATAAATCGTTCAAAACAAGCGTTAACACAAACAAAACCGTAACAACAAGGTTCATATCGGACGACTGGAGACCCGAGCTTATTGCAAGAGTTATGCAAGCCTTGTAGACAATCATACCTACCAGAACTCCTGTTGTAATGCGCAAAAATTTCATTTTTGAAAAAACCGTTGTCCCAATTATTACCGCCGCAAGGCCCATTACCAGCATACCGGTTCCGCTTGAAATATCAAATTGAGAACTTCTTTGGCTGTAAATCGCACCCGCCAGTGCAACAAGTCCGTTGCAGATTGCAAGACCTATTACCTTTATTTTTCCGGGATCCTCGGCAAGTGTAATTACGAGTGATTCATTTGAACCGACGCTTTTAAGCAAAAAGCCTGATTTTGTACTCAAGTACCAGTCCAGTGCATATTTCACCAAAACAGCTATTACAAGCACGGTTAAAAGCGCGGTATATGTTTTTAAAACAGGTGAAATATTGGGAAAAAGCGAATTTACCGAGGTGAAAATTGTATTTTCGCCCATAAAAAACTCGTTCGGCTTGCCCACAATCCGATAGTTTACAGAATAAAGCAGCGTCATTGTAAGAATACCGCTCAATAAGTCTTTAATTTTCAGCTTAACGTGAAAAAATCCCGTAAGCATACCTGCAAGAGCGCCCGCAAAAAAGGCTCCCAAAAGTCCAATCCACGGGTTTATACCCGATAAAATCAGCTTTGTTGACACCGCTGCGCCGAGCGGAAAAGTTCCGTCTACCGAAAGGTCGGGAAAATCCAAAATTTTATAAGTAATATAAATTCCGAGCGCCATTATTCCGAATATGAAGCCTTGCTCCAAAATTCCTGCGGCAAGTGATAAAATTCCCATTTTAATCTCCCATAACATAATACATTCTGCCGCAAGAATAGCCTGCGGCAGAGTTATTAAAATTTATTTTGCTTTTGAAAGTGTTTCGCTGCTGATTGTAATTCCAAGCGCTTTTGCTGTTTCCTCGTTGAAGGTGTATTTAGTTTCCTTCAAAGTTTCAAACGGAATTGTGTCAATACTTGTTCCGTTAAGCACATTTGCCGCCATTTCGCCTGCCTGAATACCAAGCTTTACATAATCAAGACCTGCCGACGCGATACAACCGTTTTTAACCTGCTCCTCCTCCGAGCCGAAAACAGGAATTTTAGCGGCGTTCGCCTTTTCCAAAACAACTCCGAGAGCTGCTACAACCGTGTTGTCGGTAAGATTTGAAATGCAGTCAACCTGCGTCAAGATAACATCCATAACCTGCGGAATTTCTGCCTGTTTGGTAATTCCCTTGTCAACAATTTCAAACCCGTACTGCGGTGCAAACTTTTTATATTCCTCTATTGTGCTGACAGAATTTGCCTCGCCTGTTGTGTAGATAATGCCGATTTTTTTAGCATCGGGCAAAATTTCTCTTATAAGCTTTAACTGATCCTCAACAGGCAGCTTATCACTTACGCCTGTAATGCCCGGCATAACCTCTGTTTCAGATTTTGCAAGCTTTGCACCAACAGGATCGGAAATCGCATTAAAAATAACAGGAATACCTTTTTCAGCGCACGCTGCGTACAAAGCCTGTGCCGATGGTGTTGCAATGCCGCAAACCAAATCTTTTCCCGAGCTTGCAAAGCTTTGTGCAATCTGTGTTGCCTTTGCCATTTCAGTCTGTGCATTTACAACCTCTATTTCAAGATTTTCGCCTTCTTTAAAACCTTTGTTTGCAAGACCCTGAATAAATCCTTCGCGGCAGTTATCGAGCGACGGATGGTCGGCAAATTGAGTAACGCCAATTTTGTATACCTTGTCGCTTTTATTTGCGTCGTTTTTTTCGGTTTTATCGGACGCGCATCCCGAAAACAGCATTGCCGCCGTACAAATAATACCCACTGCCGATAAAATTCTCTTTTTCATTGCTTTTTTCATTGTAAATCTACCCCTTTTAATTTTGTTTAGGATTTACATTTGAACGTTAAAAACAAAAAACCCTTTTCGCAAGACGAAAAGGATAAAACAAGCATATTAACACTCATCTAAACTCTGCTAATCTCGCCTAAATTTAACTTTTCAAAACTAAACTAATCCTAAATCTTGTTATCATTTTAACACATTAAATATACTTTGTCAATACTTTTTAAAAATTAAAAACGATGCCGAATATTTTCGGCACCGCTCTGAATTTTAAGTTATACCAATTCAATAATTGCCATTTCAGCAGCGTCGCCGCGTCTTGGACCAATTTTAACAATTCTGGTATATCCGCCGTTTCTATCGGCATATTTAGGAGCTATTTCATTAAATAGCTTTGTAACAACGTCCTCTTTTGTAATATAAGAAAGCGCCTGCCTTCTTGTATGAAGAGTATTTTGTTTACCCAAGGTTATCATTCTTTCAGCCAAGCTTCTCACTTCTTTAGCTTTTGCAACGGTTGTTTCAATTTTACCGTTTTCCAAAAGCGAGGTTGTAAGATTTTTAAGCATAGCAATTCTATGGTCGGTAGCTTTACCTAATTTTCTCGTACCCGGCATAACACATATACCTCCTTTGCTCCAATATTTTAGTCATCATAAGTTTCTTTTGAGAACACCAAGCCCAAAGCGGCAAGTTTTGCGATAACTTCTTCTAAAGATTTTCTGCCCAAATTTCTTACCTTCATCATTTCGCCCTCAGACTTGTTAACCAAATCTTCAACCGTATTGATACCGGCTCTCTTAAGGCAGTTAAATGAACGAACAGAAAGGTCAAGTTCTTCAATAGTAAGCTCAAGAACCTTATCCTTCTTATTATCTTCCTTTTCAACCATAATGTCTTTGTGCTTGATTTCATCAGTTAAATCAATGAACAAGCTCATATGGTCGTTCAAAATTTTCGCGCTTAAGCTCAATGCTTCTTCAGGCGTGATAGTACCGTCCGACCAAAGCTCCAAAGAGAGCTTGTCGTAATCGGTCACCTGACCAACACGAGTGTTGGTTACGTTGTAATTTACCTTGCAGATAGGCGAATAGATAGAATCAACGGGAATTACGCCGATTATGCTCTGCATATTTTCCTTATTTTTCTCGGCCGGAACATAGCCTCTGCCATTTGCAAGAGTAATTTCCATATAAAGCTTTGCATTGTCGTCAAGTGTTGCAATGTGCAAATCTTTGTTGATTATTTCAACTTCAGAGTCGCATTTTATATCGCCGGCAAGCACCTCGCCTGCACCGGTTGCATCAATGTAAACGGTCTTGGGCACTTCACTGTAAACAATGGTTATAAGCTTTTTGATATTTAAAATTATTTCCGTAACATCTTCTTTAACCCCGGGAATTGTGCTAAATTCGTGGAGTACACCGTCGATTTTTACGGATGTTGCGGCAGAACCGGGAAGTGACGAAAGCAAAACTCGTCTTATTGAGTTGCCTAAAGTTATGCCGTAGCCACGCTCTAAAGGCTCAACTTCAAAACGCGCATACGTTCCGTCCTCGCTTCTTTCCACGCATTCAACCTTGGGTTTTTCCATTTCTATCATACTTTACAACCCTCCATTCCAGTATTAAAAATAATTTTATGGGGAAGGCTTATTTAGAATACAACTCAACGATTAAGTGTTCCTGAACGTCTAAGTCGATATCTTCCCTGTCACAAAGGTTAACAACTTTTGCCTGCAATGTATTTCTGTCCAAATCAAGCCATTTCGGAATAACCTTTCCGTCAGTTTGCTCTAAAATGCTCTTAATTTTGGGAAGGCTTCTGCTGTTTTCTTTAATTGTGATAACAGCGCCGGGTTTTACAAGATATGACGGAATGTTAACCTTATGACCGTCAACCGTAAAATGACCATGTCTTACAAGCTGTCTTGCTTCGGGTCTTGAAAGAGCGAAGCCGAGTCTGTAAACAACATTGTCTAAACGGCTTTCCAAAATCTGTAAAAGGTTTTCACCTGTAATACCTTTTTTGTTGCTTGCCATATCGAAATACTTTTCAAACTGCGATTCCAATACGCCGTAATATCTTTTTGCTTTCTGTTTTTCTCTTAACTGTATTCCGTACTCTGAAAGTTTTTTTCTGCCCTGACCATGCTGACCCGGAGCATACTGTCTTTTTCCTACGGAACATTTATCACTGTAACATCTTGCGCCTTTCAAGAAGAGCTTTTGACCCTCACGGCGGCAAAGACGGCACACAGCGTCGGTATATCTAGCCATTTATTGCACCTCCTATATCAAACTCTTCTTCTTTTGGGCGGTCTGCAGCCGTTGTGCGGAATTGGGGTTACATCTTTAATCATACTAACCTCCAAGCCGGCAGTCTGAAGTGCTCTTATTGCAGCTTCACGTCCTGCGCCGGGACCTTTAACATAAACTTCAACAGATTTAAGACCGTGTTCCATAGCGGCCTTTGCAGCGGTTTCAGCAGCCATCTGCGATGCAAAAGGCGTGCTTTTTCTTGAGCCTCTAAAGCCCAGTCCGCCGGCACTTGCCCACGAAAGAGCGTTACCTGCAGTATCTGTGATTGTTACAATAGTGTTATTGAAAGAGGAACGGATATGTGCAGCTCCTTTTTCAACGTTTTTCTTTTCACGTCTTTTACGTGTTCTTTTAACTTGAGCCATTGTTATACCCCTCCCTTTCTATTTCTTCTTGTTAGCCATTGTTTTTCTCGGGCCTTTTCTTGTTCTTGCATTTGTTTTTGATCTCTGACCTCTTACAGGAAGACCTCTTCTGTGACGAAGTCCTCTGTAACATCCGATTTCAATGAGTCTTTTTATATCAAGCGCTGTTTGACGTCTCAAATCACCTTCAACGTGATAATCTTTATCAATGGCAGCTCTTAATTTAGAAATCTCGTCCTCTGTTAAGTCTTTAACACGAGTGTCGGGATTTATACCTGTTTCGCTTAAAATTTTGTTTGAAGATTTTCTGCCGATACCAAAAATGTAGGTAAGGCCAATCTCAACTCTTTTTTCGTTAGGTAAATCTACGCCAGCTATACGAGCCATTTTTACACCTCCTTAAAAATTTAACAAAAATAAATGTAAGCTTAATTTATATAAAACCGTAAAAGGGGTTACGAAAAATCGTACAGCCGCCCCCTTTTAGGTTAAAGGCAGTTATCAACCCTGTTTCTGCTTATGCTTGGGGTTTTGGCAAATAACCATAACATTGCCTTTTCTTTTAATAATTTTGCATTTTTCGCAAATAGGTTTTACTGAAGGTCTGACTTTCATAATTTCTCCTCCTGTTCTTTAAAAATCTCGAAAAAATCTAAACTAAAGGTTTTTTGGCATAAAGCTGCACATTTGCAGTTTAAATGCACATTTGTAAATAGGTTTATTTTGCTCTCCAGGTAATTCTGCCTCTTGTGAGGTCATAAGGCGACATTTCAACCGTAACCTTATCACCCGGCAGAATTCTTATAAAATTCATTCGGAGCTTACCCGAAATATGAGCAAGTATTCTGTGACCGTTTTCAAACTCAACTTGAAACATTGCATTGGGCAGCGCTTCAATAACTGTGCCTTCAAGCTCCAATACGTCTTCTTTTGCCATAATAAAAACCTCCTTTTACAAAATTTTCGTCATTTACTTTCACCCAAAAACGCTCTTATAGCGTGTCTTACCTCTTTGTTGGTAACCTTGCCGACCTCGAAAAGCTTGTTTGCCAAAAATGGATCGACCGAAGAAGTAAGCCGCAAATGCTTTAATTTTTTCTTTTTGGGTGCGCCCACCTTTCTGCCCTTGCCGTCTGCAATATATGCATAATTATCTTCTACGGACAGAATGATGAAGCATTTTCCCGAATCTCTGCCGGCAACTGCATATACAAATCCGCCGGGATGAGCGTCCAACACATATCACCTCTACTTAAATTTCACAACACGTTTAAAGCGCGGTAAGAATAATCGGCTCACCGTCTGTTATCACAATGGTATTCTCATAATGCGCCGCATACGATTTATCCTGTGTGACAACCTTCCAGCCATCAGATAAGACTTTTGTCGCCGCGCCGCCCATATTAACCATAGGCTCAATCGCAAGCGTCATATTGCGCATAAGTCTGTTTCCGTGACCGAACTTTCCGTAATTCGGAATTTCAGGGTCCTCATGAAGATTTCTGCCGACTCCGTGACCGCAGTAATTTTTAACGATGCTAAAGCCTGCACCTTCAACATAATCCTGAATTGTTGCCGATATGCTAAAAAGCCTCTCGCCCTGCTTTGCATAACGTATTCCTTCAAAAAAGCTTTTTTGAGTAACGTCAATTAATCGTGCGGCATCCTCGCTGATATTTCCCACAGCAAAGGTTCTCGCTGCGTCCGAGTGGTAACCTTCTTTGATAACTCCGACGTCGATGCTGATAATATCGCCGTCTTTTAAAATCTCGCTGTGACTGGGTATGCCGTGAATAACAACATCATTTACCGAGGAACATATACTGGCGGGAAAACCGTTATAGTTTAAAAATGACGGTTTTGCCTCGGAGTTTAGTATATATTCTTTCGCGATTTTGTCAAGCTCTGCGGTTGATACGCCGGGTTTGATATACGGTTTCAACACTTCAAAAACGTTTGCCGTAATCTTGCCTGAACGGCGCATTTTAGCCACTTCGCCCGCTGACTTAATATAAATCATTTTTAATTCTCCAATACTGCTACAATGCTCTTGGTGGTAGCCTCGATTCCATTGCTGCCGCATACCTTGTGAAGAATTTTCTTGCCCTCATAATAATCCTTTAAAGCCTCGGTCTGCTCGTGGTAGACATCAAGCCTTTTTTTGATTGTTTCGGGTTCATCGTCAGGACGTACCGTAAGCGCCGCGCCGCATTTCTCGCATACATCGCCTTTAGACGACGGCTTGCTGTCAATGTGATAGGTTGCCCTGCAGCCTGAACACTCACGTCTGCCCGAAAGTCTTTTGATGATATCCTCATCGTCCACTTCAATAGAAATAACTTTGTCTATTAAAATGCCCATATCGTAAAGCGCGTCCGCTTGCGCAACAGTTCGCGGAAAACCGTCTAAAATAAATCCGTTTTCGCAATCTTTTTCCGCAAGACGTTTCTTTATGATTTCGATTACAATATCGTCTGACACAAGATTACCGCTCTCAATGATAGCCTTAACCTTATTTCCAAGTTCAGTTCCGCTTTTAATAGCTTCTCTTATAATAGCGCCTGTCGAAATTGTAGGTATGCCATACATTTTATTGAGAATTTCAGCCTGCGTTCCTTTGCCCGCACCGGGGGCACCAAGCATAATAATTTTCATAAATTTCTCCCTGACAAATTATTTTATTAATCCAAAAATCCTTTGTAGTGACGCATAAGCATTTGCGATTCAATCTGTTTAACCGTTTCGAGCGCAACGCCGACCAAGATAAGGAGCGACGAACCGCCGAGCGTAAGATGAAATGCGGTGTACTTAACGACAATCTGCGGAAGAACCGCGATAAGTCCTAAAAATACTGCGCCTGCCAATGTAATTTTAACCAAAACCTTGTTAATAAAATCACTTGTCGGTTTACCCGGTCTTATACCGGGGATAAATCCGCCGTTTTTCTTCATATTATTTGCAACCTCAATCGGATTAAACTGAATTGCGGTATAGAAATATGTGAAGAAAATGATAAGCAGGAAGTACAAAATAATATACCACCACGACGTTGTGTTAAAAATCTGAATGTTTTTGCCGATAAGCTGCGCAATGGTTTGCGGGAAAGACAAAATCGACATTGCAAAGATAATCGGAATAACGCCTGCCATAGCAATCTTAATCGGAATATGAGTGCTCTGACCGCCGTACATTTTACGTCCGACCATTCTCTTTGCATACTGTACCGGAATTCTTCTTTCTGCGTCATTGATGAATACAACAAGCAAAATTGAAGCTGCCGATACAATTATAATTGCGGCAAGCGAGATAATACCCTGAATACCCTGAACAGCCCTAAAGTTGTTAACAAGTCCTATAACAGAGCTGGGCACTCTCGATACGATACCTGCAAAAATGATAATCGAAATACCGTTTCCAACGCCGTATTCGGTGATTTGCTCTCCGAGCCACATAAGAAATGCCGTACCTGCCGTAAACGAGAAGGTAATCATTATAAACGATACAACGCCGGGATTTGAAATACCGCTTCTTAACGCAAAATACAAGCCCAAAGCCTGAATAAAAGCTAATATAACAGTGCCGTATCTTGTCCAGGAAGCAAGTCTCTTTCTGCCTTCTTCGCCTTCTTTGGCAAGACGTTCCAAAGCAGGGATTGCAACCGTCAAAAGCTGAATTATAATTGACGAGTTGATGTACGGGGTAATACTCATAGCAAAAATTGTTGCATTACCGAACGCACCACCCGAAAATAAATCGAGCATACCGAAAAGGTTGTTGCCCTCGCCAATCATACTTTGAAGCGCGCCTCTGTCAAGACCGGGAACAGGAATGTAAGAACCGAGCCTGAACACCGCAATCATAAACAGAGTAAATAAAATCTTTTTTCGAAGATCCGGGATTTTCCAAGCATTTCTAATGGTCTGAAACACCTTACATCACCTCAGCCTTTCCTCCGGCTGCTTCAATCTTCTCCTTAGCAGCTTCTGTAAACTTCGCAGCTTTAACTGTGAGTTTAACGTTTATTTCACCGTTACCCAACACCTTAATGCCGTCACAAACTTTTTTGATGATTCCGGCTTTCTTCAAAGCTTGAGCGTCTACAACTGCACCGGATTCAAATTTATTCAAATCTGAAATTTTTACTTCAACATATTCCTTAGCAAAGATATTTGTAAAGCCGCGTTTCGGCAATCTTCTGTATATAGGCATCTGACCGCCTTCAAAACCAACTCTTACACCGCCGCCGCTTCTGGCATTCTGTCCTTTATGGCCTCTACCAGATGTTTTTCCGCTGCCCGAACCGTGACCTCTGCCCACTCTTTTTCTGTCTTTTACAGCGCCTTTGCTTGGAGCAAGTTCAAATAATTTCATACAAGACACCTCCTTTTAGTTTATATTTCCTCAACCTTAACCAAGTGCTTGATTTTTGTAACCATACCTCTGATTTGAGGACAATCTTCATGTGTTTTTTCATCTCGTATTTTTTTAAGGCCTAAAGCAGCAACAGTTGCAATTTGGTCTTTTTTGCAGCCGTGGAAGCTTTTAACCAAAGTTACTTTAATCTTTGCCATTTCAATTTCCTCCTGCAATATTTTCTAAGCGTACACGCTAAAATTAACCCAACAATTCTTCTACTGATTTGCCTCTCAATTTAGCTACTTCTTCAGCAACCATCATTTCTTTAAGGCCTTCAATCGTCGCATTAACCATATTGCGGGGATTATTTGAACGCAGTGACTTTGTTCTGATATTTTTAATACCAGCAAGCTCGAGCACCGCTCTTACACCGCCGCCGGCGATAACTCCGGTACCTAAACCGGCAGGTTTCAAAAGCACTCTGCCTGCACCGAAAACGCCGATTTTTTCATGCGGAATGGTTGTGTTTACAATCGGTACTGTAATCATATTCTTTTTAGCATCGTCAATCGCTTTTCTGACTGCGTCAGGAATTTCAGCTGCTTTTCCTGTACCCGCGCCGACATGACCATTCTCGTCGCCGACAACAACTAAAACGCTGAATCTAAAGGTTCTACCGCCTTTAACAACCTTTGCAACACGATTAATGCTAACTATTTTTTCTTTTAATTCCATAGCGTTTACATCAATGTTTTCCATAAAAGCTGTTAACCTCCTTTTAAAGTAATCTGAATTTCAAAAATTAGAACTGCAGGCCGCCTTCTCTTGCACCTTCGGCAAGCGAAGCCACACGACCGTGATATATATATCCGCCTCTGTCAAAAACAACCTCTTTAATACCTTTTTCAAGAGCTTTTTTAGCGATGAGAGCGCCAACTTCTTTTGCAGCGTCTTTGTTTCCGCCCGCTTCCATATCAAGCGAAGAAGCTGCAACGAGCGTTGTGCCTGTTGTATCATCAATAATTTGAGCATAGATATTTTTAAGGCTTCTATACACGTTGAGTCTGGGACGTTGTGCCGTACCCGAGATTGTTTTACGAACTCTTTTATGCCTGCGCAATCTTGATACGTTACTGCTCTGTTTCTTTATCATATTGCTTTATGCTCCTTTCTTAAACTTTTCAAAGACCGCAAGATTACTTTTTAGCTCCGGTCTTACCTTCTTTTCTTCTGATAACTTCATCAGCATACTTGATACCTTTGCCCTTGTAAGGCTCGGGAAGTCTTTTTTCTCTGATTTTGGCCGCAACCTCGCCGACAATTTGATTGTCAATACCCTTAACAATAATTGTATTCGGGTCGGGAACCTCCAAAGTGTAATCAGCAGAATCTTCAACCTCAACAGGATGCGAATATCCAAGGTTTAAAACAACCTTTTTACCCTGTTTTGCCGCTCTGTAACCTACGCCGTTAATCTGCAGGGTTTTTGAAAATCCCTCGGTTACGCCTGTTACCATATTTGCCAAAAGCGACCTTGTAAGACCGTGCAAAGCTTTATGAGCCTTATCCTCGGAAGGTCTTTCAACAACCAAAGTTGAGCCTTCGGTTTTTATAGTCATATCCCTGTGAAGCTTCTTTGTAAGTGTGCCTTTAGGCCCTTTAACAATAACTTCGTTTTCAGGATTAATTTTAACTTCTACACCGTTTGGAATGTCAATCGGTGCTCTGCCTATTCTTGACAATGTGTTCACCTCCAATTAGTAAAAATACTACCAAATAAATGCCAAAACTTCGCCGCCAACGTTGTTTTTTCTTGCCTCTTTGTCTGTCATAATACCCTTTGAAGTGGATACAATGGCAATACCAAGACCTCTTAAAACTCTGGGCATTTCTTCTTTATTGGCATAAACTCTTAAACCGGGCTTGCTGACTCTTTGTAAGCCTGAAATAACCTTTGTCTTGTTAGCGCCGTACTTAAGATTAATTTTTATTACGCCTTGTTTACCGTCATCTATAACTTCATATCCGTTTATATAACCTTCATCGTCAAGGATTTTTGCGATTGCAACTTTCATTTTTGAAGAAGGAACTAAAACTGATTCGTGTTTTGATGAATTTGCATTTCTGATACGGGTAAGCATATCAGCGATAGGATCGGTTATCTGCATATTGTGCTACCTCCTTTTTAAAATCTAATCCGAATATATTTCAATAAAGCCTTACCAGCTTGCTTTTCTTACGCCGGGGATTTGACCTTTATATGCCAATTCTCTAAAGCATATACGGCAAATACCGTATTTTCTTAAGTATGCGTGAGGTCGTCCGCATATTTTGCATCTGTTATATTCTCTTGTAGAATATTTCTGTGCTTTCTGCTGCTTTAATACCATCGCTTTTTTAGCCACGATTTACTTCCTCCTCTCACGCTCTGATGAACGGAGCACCCATCAATGTCAAAAGTTCGCGTGCTTCTTCATCTGTTTTTGCGGTAGTTACCATAATAATGTCCATACCTCTGATTTTGTCGATTTTATCATAATCGATTTCAGGGAATATGAGCTGCTCTTTAATGCCGAGAGAATAGTTTCCTCTGCCGTCGAAAGAGTTGGGGTTTATACCTCTGAAGTCTCTTACACGGGGAAGAGCGATGTTAAACAGTCTGTCAAGGAACTCATACATTTTGTCTTTGCGCAGAGTTACTTTGCAGCCAATGTTCATACCCTCTCTGATTTTAAAGTTAGCAACCGAATTGCGTGCCTTTGTTACCACCGGAGCCTGACCTGTGATAAGCGCAAGGTCGTTAACCGCTGCGTCCAAAGCTTTAGCGTTATCTTTAGCTTCACCGACGCCTATATTTATAACGATTTTTTCTAATTTAGGAATTTGCATCGGGCTTTTGTAGCCGAATTTTTCCATAAGCGCTTTTCTAACTTCATTTTCGTAATGCGCATTTAATCTGCTTGCCATAAGCGAAAATCCTCCTCTCTTAATTAGTTATCAAAAACTTCCAAGCAATTTTTGCAAACTCTTGCCTTCTCGCCGTCAGCCAAAATTTTGTGACCGATACGAGTCGGTTTTCCGCACTTGTTGCAAACGTGCATAACCTTGCAGGCATAAATCGGAGCTTCCTGATGGATAATACCGCCCTGGTCAGTCTGGCTCTTGGGTTTTTTGTGCTTTGTAGCCATATTTACGCCTTCAACGATTACTTTTCTTTCTTTGGGAATAACGCTTAAAACTTTACCCTTTTTGCCTTTGTCAACACCGGATAAAACAATAACGTCGTCCCCTTTTTTAATATGAACTTTAGTTCTCATTAACCAAAACGCCTCCTTGTCTTATAAAACTTCGGGTGCCAAAGACAATATCTTCATATACTCTTTTTCCCTTAATTCACGGGCGATAGGTCCGAATATACGAGTTCCTTTCGGAGTTTTATCATCTCTGATTATAACAGCCGCATTTTCATCAAATTTAATATATGTGCCGTCTGCTCTTCTTAAGCCTTTAACGCTTCTTACAACAACGGCTTTAACAACTTCGCCTTTTTTTACAACGCCGCCTGGTGTTGCTTTTTTAACCGAAGCAATAATAGTGTCACCAATATTGGCAAATCTTCTTTTGCTGCCGCCAAGCACTCTGATGCACATAATTTCTTTTGCACCTGTGTTATCGGCAACCTTTAACAAAGTTTGTTGCTGTATCACTACAAACCTCTCCTTTCCGAGTATTATTGAGCTTTCTCTAAAATCTCAACCAATCTCCAGCGTTTGTCCTTGGAAATAGGTTTGGTTTCCATAACTTTAACCTTATCGCCAATTTTTGCAACGCCTTCTTCATCGTGAGCTTTTAATTTATAAGTTCTTTTAACGATTTTGCCGTACAAGCTGTGCTTTACGTTATATTCAATGGCAACAACGATTGTTTTGTCCATTTTATCGCTTACAACCTTGCCTATACGAACTTTTCTGTAATTACGTTCCACTTTGCTTAAATCCTCCTTTTTACAAAATAAAATACAAATTTTCCTTCAGAATTATCTTATCTGTCAATCAGAATTACATTAGACAGATTGTTTTAACTCTCTTTCGCGAAGGACTGTTTTTATTTTTGCAATCGTTCTTTTAACCTCTGTTACTCTTTTGGGATTGTCAAGCTGGTTTGTAGCAAGCTGAAATCTCAAATTGAATAATTCGGCTTTAAGCTCTGTGAGCTTCTGCTCTAATTCCATATCTGCAAAATCTCTGATTTCATTAACTTTCACTCGAATCACCGTCACTTTCCTGAGATTGGCGGGAAACAATTTTACATTTTACCGGAAGCTTGTGCATAGCAAGACGGAGCGCCTCTTTTGCAACATCTTCACTAATGCCGCCGATTTCAAACATTACTCTGCCCGGTTTAACAACAGCTACCCAGTATTCGGGTGAACCTTTACCGCTACCCATACGAGTTTCAGCAGGTTTTTCCGTTACAGGCTTATCGGGGAATATTTTAATCCAAACCTGACCGCCTCTTTTGATATAACGTGTCATTGCAATTCTGGCAGCTTCAATCTGGTTGCTTGTAATCCAAGCGGGCTCTAAAGCCTGAATACCAAAATCGCCGTGGCTTACTTTATTTCCTCTTGTTGCCTTACCGGTCATACGACCTCTCATAACTCTTCTGTATTTTACTCTTTTAGGTAACAACATAGATTATTTACCTCCTTCGCCTTTAGCGGCAGCCGGCTTGTTGGATCTTAAAACTTCGCCTTTGTAAATCCAAACCTTAACGCCGATTTTACCGTAAGTTGTGTCAGCCTCGTAGAAACCGTAGTCAATGTCGGCTCTCAAAGTCTGAAGCGGAATAGTGCCTTCGTGATACTGCTCGCATCTTGCAATTTCAGCACCGCCCAAACGTCCCGAAACAGAGGTTTTGATACCTTTTACGCCAAGCTTCATAGCTCTTTGCATACACTGTTTCATAGCACGTCTGAAGGAAATACGTCTTTCAAGCTGTGCAGCAATATTTTCTGCAACGAGCTGTGCGTTTGCTTCAGCGCCTTTAACCTCAACGATATTAATAATAACGTTTTTATTGATGAGTTTTTCTACATTTGCCTTAATTTTATCTTTTTCTGCGCCGCCTCTGCCGATAATAATACCGGGTTTAGCCGAGAAAATGTTAATTCTTACTTTATTGTCGTTTCTTTCGATTTCAATTTTTGCAATGCCTGCTGCAAAAAGCGATTTCTTCAAAAACTTTCTGATTTTATAATCTTCAACGAGATTATCACCAAAATCTTTTTTATTGGCGTACCATTTGGAATCCCAATCTTTGATAACGCCTACTCTTAATCCGTGCGGATGTACTTTTTGGCCCAAAACTCTTACCTCCTTCTTATTCTTTCTCTTTCAATACTACAGTAATATGGCTTGTTCTTTTTCTTATTCTGAACGCTCTGCCCTTTGCTCTGGGCTGAACTCTCTTTAATGTCGGCCCTTGATTTGCAAAAATTTCAGCAACATAAAGCTTTTCAGCGTCCATATTATGATTGTTTTCTGCATTTGCAATAGCAGATTTCAAAAGTTTTTCAACTATTTCAGCGGCAGCCTTGGGTGTGAACTTTAAAATTGCAAGTGCTTCACCGACAGATTTATTTCTGATCAAATCAATAACTATTTTGACTTTTCTCGAAGAAATGCGAGCGTAGCTAACCTTTGCTCTTGCTTCGTTTGAAACTACCTGTTCCATTAAATAAATCCTCCTCTCAAGTAATAGGATATTTTAATAAATTACTTAACGCCTGTTGTCTTTGCGCCTGCGTGACCTTTAAATGTTCTTGTAGGCGCAAATTCTCCGAGCTTATGACCAACCATATCCTCGCTCACATAAACCGGAACGTGCTTTCTGCCGTCATAAACCGCAATTGTGTGTCCTACCATTTCAGGGAAAATTGTGGACGCTCTCGACCAGGTTTTGATAACTCTCTTTTCGCCTGCGTCGTTCATATCAATAATTCTTTTTAAAAGACGTTCTTCGACAAAGGGACCTTTTTTAACCGATCTGCCCATTGATAAACCTCCTTCCGAAAAATAAAAATAGGTTTTATATTACTTTGCGTTTCTTCTCTTAACGATAAACTTGCTGCTCTGTTTCTTCTTGTTGCGTGTCTTGTAACCAAGAGTCGGCTTACCCCAAGGAGTAACAGGACTCGGCATACCGACAGGAGATTTACCTTCACCACCACCGTGAGGATGGTCACAGGGGTTCATAACAACACCGCGGACAGTAGGTCTCCAGCCCATATGTCTTTTTCTTCCGGCTTTACCGATAGAAATATTTTCATGATCGAGATTGCTTACCTGACCGATTGTAGCTCGGCAGTCAAGTCTTATCATTCTAACCTCGCCCGAAGGAAGTCTTACTTGAGCAAATTTGCCCTCTTTAGCCATAAGCTGAGCGCAGTTTCCGGCGCTTCTTACAAGCTGACCGCCCTTGTTCGGAGCAAGTTCAATATTGTGAATTAAAGTACCTACGGGAATGTCTGCAATCAAAAGCGCATTGCCCGGCTTAATGTCAGCGTCAGCGCCCGAACGTACAACATCGCCTACTTTGAGTGTGTAAGGAGCAATAATGTAGCTCTTTACGCCGTCCTCGTACTCAATAAGCGCAATGTTAGCAGATCTGTTGGGATCATACTCGATTGCAATTACGTTTGCGTTCATTCCGTCTTTGTTTCTCTTAAAATCTATAACTCTGTATTTTCTCTTGTTCCCGCCGCCTCTGTGACGAATGGTAATTCTGCCGTAAGAGTTTCTGCCTGAATTCTTTTTAAGAGGTTCAAGCAATGATTTTTCCGGCTCTGCCTTTGTAATTTCCTCAAAGGTTGACACCGTCATAAATCTGCGTGCAGGAGAAGTAGGATTAAATTTTTTAATCGCCATTTTCGTTACACTCCTTTTTCGTTATTAAGCCAAGCCTTCAAAGAATTCAATCGACTTGGAATCAGCCGAAAGCTTAACTGTTGCCTTTTTCCAGTCGGCTCTTTTGCCCGAAGTTGCTCCCATTCTTTTAATTTTTCCGAGAACATTCGATGTTGTGACAGACACAACCTTTACATTGAAGATTTCTTCAACGGCTCTTTTGATTTCAATTTTGTTGGCATCTTTTTTAACCTCAAAGGTATATTTTTTATCAGCCAACTGATCCATACTCTTTTCAGATATTATCGGTCTGATGATGATGTCGTGTGCAAACATTATGCGAACACCTCCTCAATCTTTGCTACCGCTTCTTTAGCGATAATAAGCTGGTCGTGACTTAAAATATCGTAAACGTTCAAAACATTTACAAATGTAGGTGTAACGCCTTTGATGTTTCTTGCCGATTTAACGATTAAATCGTCTTTGTCGCAAGTAACGATAAGCGCCTTTGAATTAACGTCCAGGCTCTTAAGCATATTAGCGATAACACTTGTTTTATAGCCTTCAACCTTTAAATCTTCAATAACCTTGATTTCGTCCTCCAAAGCTTTTGCACTGAAAGCTGATTTAAGAGCAACTCTTTTAAGCTTTTTGTTAAGAGTGTAGCTGTAATCTCTGGGTTTGGGACCTAATGCAATACCGCCTTTGATCCACTGTGTAGCCCTGATGCTGCCCTGTCTTGCTCTGCCTGTGCCTTTCTGACGCCACGGTTTTATGCCGCCGCCCGAAACCTCTGAACGAGTTTTTGTGCTTTGAGTACCCTGTCTTTGATTTGCAAGATAGTTAACAACAACCTGATGCAATGCGCTTTTATTTACTTCCTGACCGAAAATTGCATCACTAAGTTCAATGTCGCCAACTTTATTTCCGTCCATTTTATATAAACCTACTTTAGGCATATTTTAGTCCTCCTTTCTAACAAATATCTTATTTGGATTTAACTGTGTTTACTATTTTCAACAATCCGCCTTTAGGACCGGGAACCGCTCCTTTAATGAGAAGAAGGTTTTTTTCAGCGTCAACCTTAACAACGTCAAGGTTCTGAACAGTAACCTTTTCAACACCCATATGTCCCGGGAGCTTTTTGTTTTTCATAACTCTCGAAGGAGTTGAGCAAGCGCCCATCGAACCTACACCTCTGTGATAGCCCGAGCCGTGAGACATAGGACCTCTGTGAGTTTCCCATCTTTTTGTTGTGCCTGCAAAGCCTTTACCTTTGCTTGTGCCCGTAACGTCAATTTTATCGCCTGCGGCAAACACATCAGCCTTAATCTCATCGCCGAGATTATACTCAACGCCGTCGTCAAATCTGAACTCTCTTAAAGTTTTTTTGTAGCTGACGCCCGCTTTGTCAAAATGTCCCTTCAAAGGCTTGTTCACCTTTCTTTCGGGAATGTCGATAAAACCAACCTGAACAGCTTTGTAACCGTCTGTCTCAACAGTTTTAAGCTGCGTAACGGTTACAGGGCCTGCCGAAACAACTGTAACGGGGATTACTGTGCCGTCTTCTGCAAAAACTTGAGTCATTCCAAGTTTTTTTCCTAAAATTGCTTTTTGCATAATTTTCTTCCTCCTAATTCGGTTATTGGTTGAAGATAAATCTCCAACATTGACCGACTGCGCAAAAACTGCAGTCACGCTGTCTTACCTTAAAAGACGTTCCAATCACACCTGCTTAATTTCAATATCAACGCCTGCGGGCAATGAAATTTTAAGCAATGTGTCAATTGTCTTTGATGTGGGTTCAAGAATGTCAATTAATCTTTTGTGAGTTCTCATTTCAAACTGTTCACGGGAATCTTTATATTTGTGAACCGCACGCAAGATTGTTACGATTTCTTTCTTTGTCGGAAGCGGAATAGGGCCCGAAACTTTTGCGCCTGTTCTCTGCGCGGTTTCCACTATTTTCTGTGCCGACTGGTCAACCAACTGATGGTCATAAGCTTTAAGCTTAATTCTGATTTTCTGATTAGCCATTTGTAGTACCTCCTTATCGTAATTTTGTTGTGCATTACGACATCACAAACAGTACACATAGCCGTGTGTTTCACGTCATTTGCATTATAAATCCCGGTTTATAAAAGGCAAACCGGGCATAATACAACACAAAAATATTGTACTGTGATGCAAGCCGCCCGAGTTCAATGATTCGGACATTCTCCGCGGAAATTGGCGTATTTGCCGTAACCTCCCGCATCATCGTATGTCAAGCCACACTCGTATATTTTACATCATTTACACTATTTTTGCAAGTTTTTTTTATATTTTAAAATCAAAAAAGGCAGATTTTTCAAAATTTCGTAAAACTTATACAAAATATAATTTAATATATTTTGTTTTTATGTGCATATTTTCGGCAAATATAACAAAATTCACACTCTGTTTGCCCAAAATTTTACAAAAATCACGCCCTCGGATGCGTTTTTGTATACACATCTTTAATTCGCGGACGCACAAGCCTCGAATAGTTCTGAGTTGAAGAAATATCGCAGTGTCCGAGCATTTCCTGCACCGAGGATATATCCGCCCCGTTTTCCAAAAGATGCGCGGCAAACGAATGGCGCAGAGTGTGAGGAGTAATATCCTTATCAATATTTGCTTTTTTCGCATATTCCTTTATAATCTTCCAAAACCCCTGCCGCGTTATTTTGGTGCCACTGCAATTTACAAACAGTCTTTTTTCGTTCTCCTCTTTTATCATATAAAATCGTGCATAGCTTAAATAATCGGCAAGCGCGGCAATGCACGGCGCGCCGAGTGGCACAATTCTCGCGTGAGGAAGAGATACGCACTTTACAAATCCGAGATCTACATCAACATCGTCAACGCAAAGCGACACAAGCTCCGACACCTTCATTCCCGAAGCATACATAAGCTCCAGCATAGCTTTGTCCCGCTTTCCCTTAAAAGTTGACTGCGACGGCTGATTTAAAAGAAGATCTACCTCCTCCACCGTCATAATATCAGGAAGCTTTTTATCGCATTTTGGAAGCTTCAACCGATAAGCAGGGTTGTCCTTCGTTTTTCCTTCCTTTAAAAGATACTGATAAAACATTCGTATTCCGGCAACCGCTCTTGTAATGCTGGACGGCGCTTTTTTACACCGCTGAAGATACATCACATACGATAAAACATTCTGCCTTGTAGCTTTGGTAATATCTATATAATTCTTTCTTGCAAATTCCGAAAAATTTTTAATATCCCGCACATAAGCCTGAATAGTGCTTTGTGACGAACTGCGTTCCGCTTTCATATATTCGGAAAATTTTTTTGTCAAATCATCAAAATTATCTATATCGGGAAAATCCTCTGTTAAATCCATTATTTTATCCTTTCGTTAAAAAACACCTTTTACAACAAACTCCGATACAAAACTGTCTGTCAAATCAATAAGGCTCATTGCTGCCCACAGCGCAAGCATAGATAATGCAAACGAAAAAACCTCTTTTTTTCGCTTCGACTTGTTTTTGTGGCACATAAACGCAAACCGCACGCATACACCGCACATAAGAAACATAACAGGCATAAGAAAAACAAGAGCCGGAATAAATGAAGAAAAAATAAAAATTGCGCCCTTGTAATTAAAGGTTTTGAGAATAAAGCCCGCAGCAAAACCTGTCGTAAATCCTTTAAACCCAACCGCGGCAAAGCAAAAAGGCATTGTGTAGACAAACATCGCACATATTCCGCACAAAAATATAAGCTTAAAATTCTGCGCTGCGCATCTTTTGAAAACGTCAAAGTGCGCAACCTTTTGCGTGCTCCCGAAAAATTTCCCCACATACTCTGTCAGGCCGACCAATTCCTCATTCCCTATGCCTGCCGCCCCCAAAATTCCAACGCAAATGCCAATTACAAACAGCGCAAATGCCATTATATATATGTAGGAATTTCTCCTTAAATACTCCGCCGCACGTTTCATTATGCCCCACTCCTCATATGTTTTAATAATAAATTATATGAAAGCAAGGACAAAATATACCTTTATTTTTTGCTCATTTCTATGGCTTTTTCGGTGCATTTCTGCACCGCACTCATCACCGAATGACGAAAACCGTTTTTCTCAAGGTCGATTACCGCATCGATGGTTGTTCCTGCAGGCGAGCAAACCATATCCTTAAGAACTCCGGGATGAAGATTTGTTTCAAGCAGCATTTTTGCCGAGCCGAGCACTGTCTGCGCAGCAAGAGTGTATGAATTTTTCCTGTCAACGCCGTTTTTAACAAGTGCGTCCGCCATAGCCTCAATAAACATAAACACATACGCAGGACCGCTTCCGTTAACAGCAATAGCTTTATTGATGTAATCCTCGCTCATAACGCACATTTTCCCCGACGATTCAAAAATAAGCTTAACAGACGCAAAATCGTCATCACTTAAATTTTCGTCAGGAGACACAACGCTCATACCCTCGCCCACACAAAGCGGAAGATTTGGCATAACGCGCACAAGCTTAACATTGCCGAGCCTTTGTTTTATAAAATCCTTGGTAATGCCTGCTGCAATCGAAATAAACAGCTTATCCTTGTAATCCGCAGTTTTAACCTCATTAAGAACCGTTTCAAACATATTCGGCTTAACGCAAAAAACAACAACATCGCTATCGTTAACGAGCGATTTTATACTTTCCTTATAATGCACCTTAAGATTTTCATTTTTCTTTATATCGTAAGCATTTATAACATCAGTCTTGTCGGCAACACCGCCTATTATTGCCGAGCCCATATTGCCCGTGCCTATAAAACCTAAAATTTTCGACATAATAATCACCGTTTCTGTATTAAATATATTTTTTATTTTAGCACAATTTTAATTTTTTGTATATAGAATTTTCAAATTATTTTAAAATTTTTTAAAAACTTTGGAACTTTTTTGTTTTTTATACGTCTAAAAAGTGTAACACAAAAAAACAACAGCATTTTGATTTTGCCTACGGCAAATTTATAATGCAAAAAGAAAGGAAGTACATATTATGAAAAAGAAAGTTTTAGCATTAGCACTCGCACTTACTATTCCTGCATCCGCGTTTACCGCATTGGCAAATTCCGACAATGATGAGACTGCAAACTACGATGATCTCGTTATGACTATTCCGGCAACCGAAGCTGACGGAACCCCCATTTATGACGGCGAAAATAATGAAAGCGACGAATACAAGGTAATGCTCATTTCGGAAAATGGGGAAATCGGCGTTCCGTATGGCGTAGCGGCACCCGAAAAAATCATCATTGATAACGAAAATGTTGAAATCAAAGGCAAACCCGTTGTTCACGAAGGCGTTATTATGCTTCCGCTCCGCGAGCTTGTTGAAGCTGACGGTATGACAGTTGAATGGGATGAAGAAACAAACACTGCAATGATTAATCTTGGTATGTATGCCGTTACACTCGGCGAAAACGCTTATATAAAAGGCAGAATGACTCCTATTGAGCTTGACTGTGCGCCTGTTCTTATCGACGACAAAACCTATGTTCCCGCAAATTATTTTGCTGAAGTTCTCGGTAAAAAGGTTGAAGTTAAGGACAATGCGGTTTATATAAGCAAAATGGATATCCAAGACGAAAACGCCGAGGATAACAGCGGTGGTACTTCAAACGATACCGAAAAGGCTGAATAAAACACTTAAAACGCAGTCTGCAAGGAATATCATAATTTCTTAACAGACTTGCGGCACATAAAATTCATAACACCATTTTAAAGCGCTTCGCATTATCGCGGAGCGCTTTAAGTTTATTTTGATTTTCTTTATATAAAGCACTCAATAATTTTTCGAACAATTTATCCTTAAACCCGAAATATAAAAACCCTTCCGTTTTCACGGAAGGGTTTAAAGCTAAATCGTATAAACCGATTAGTTAAGCTCGTTGATTTTTGCCTGTGCAGCCGCAAGACGTGCAATCGGCACTCTGAACGGGGAGCAGGATACATAATCAAGACCAATCTTGTGGCAGAACTCAACAGACGAAGGATCTCCGCCGTGTTCACCGCAGATACCAACGTGGAGCTTCGGATTAACAGGCTTACCAAGCTTGATAGCCATTTCCATAAGCTTACCAACGCCGTTCTGATCAAGTTTTGCAAACGGATCGTTTTCAAAAATCTTTGTATCATAGTAAGACTCAAGGAACTTACCTGCGTCGTCACGCGAGAAACCAAAGGTCATCTGTGTGAGGTCGTTTGTACCGAAGCAGAAGAAATCAGCTTCAGTAGCAATCTCATCAGCAGTGAGAGCCGCACGCGGAATTTCAATCATTGTACCAACTTCATATTTGAGGTCAATGCCCGAAGCTTTGATTTCTGCGTCAGCAGTTTCAACAACCGCATTTTTAACGAATTTAAGCTCTTTAACTTCGCAAACGAGCGGAATCATAATTTCAGGAACAATCTTCCAGTCGGGATGAGCCTTCGAAACATTTATAGCAGCGCGTATAACCGCTTTTGTCTGCATTTTTGCAATTTCAGGATATGTTACCGCAAGACGGCAGCCTCTGTGACCCATCATCGGGTTAGCCTCGTGCAAGCTGTTGATAATATCTTTAATAGCAGTAACAGATTTGCCCTGTGCTTTTGCAAGAATTTCAATATCAGCTTCCTCTGTGGGAACAAACTCGTGAAGCGGGGGATCAAGGAATCTGATTGTTACAGGGTTACCCTCCAAAGCTTCGTAGAGCTTTTCAAAATCGCCCTGCTGCATAGGAAGAATTTTATTAAGTGCAGCTTCTCTTTCTTCAACAGTGTCAGCGCAAATCATTTCTCTGAATGCGTCAATTCTGTTGCCCTCAAAGAACATATGCTCGGTACGGCAAAGACCGATACCTTCAGCGCCGAGTTTAACTGCGTTTGCAGCGTCTGTCGGAGTATCAGCGTTTGTTCTTACCTTTAATGTTCTGTATTTATCAGCCCAAGCCATAATTCTGCCGAAATCTCCGCCGATTGAAGCTTCAACCGTAGGAACAATACCGTCATAGATATTACCTGTTGAACCGTCAATAGAAATTTCGTCACCTTCTGTAAAGGTTTTGCCTGCAAGAACAAATTTTTTGTTTTCTTCGTCCATAATGATATCCGAGCATCCGGATACGCAGCAAGTACCCATACCTCTTGCAACAACCGCTGCGTGAGATGTCATACCGCCTCTTACTGTGAGGATGCCCTGTGCAGCCTTCATACCTTCAATATCTTCAGGCGAGGTTTCAAGACGCACCAAAACAACTTTTTCGCCTCTTTCAGCCCAAGCTTTAGCGTCATCGGCTGTGAATACGATTTTACCGCAGGCAGCACCGGGAGATGCAGCAAGCGCTTTGCCGAGAACGTCAGCCTTCTTAAGAGCAACCTGGTCAAACTGCGGATGAAGCAGTGAATCAAGGTTTCTCGGGTCAATCATTTTAACAGCGTCTTTATCTGTAATCATACCCTCATCAACAAGGTCGCACGCAATTTTGAGTGCAGCGGCAGCAGTTCTTTTGCCGTTTCTTGTCTGGAGCATATAAAGCTTTCTGTCCTGAATTGTAAATTCCATATCCTGCATATCGCGGTAATGGTTTTCAAGTTTAGAGCAGATGTCTACAAACTGATTGTAAACTTCAGGCATAACGTCCTTTAACTGTTCAATCGGCTGCGGTGTTCTTACACCTGCAACAACGTCCTCGCCCTGTGCGTTGAGAAGGAACTCACCGAAGAGCTTCTTTTCGCCTGTAGCGGGGTTTCTTGTAAATGCAACACCCGTACCTGAAGTATCGCCCATATTACCAAACGCCATCATCTGAACGTTAACGGCTGTACCCCAAGAATAAGGAATATCGTTATCACGTCTGTAAACGTTTGCACGAGGGTTGTCCCACGAACGGAAAACGGCTTTGATAGCACCCATAAGCTGCTCCTTCGGGTCGTCGGGGAAATCCTCACCGATTTTAGCTTTGTATTCAGCTTTAAACTGATTAGCAAGCTCTTTCAAATCTTCAGCAGTAAGCTCAACGTCTTGAGTTACGCCCTTTTTCGCCTTCATTTCATCAATAAGCTGCTCAAAATATTTTTTGCCGACTTCCATAACAACGTCGGAATACATCTGAATAAATCTTCTGTAGCAGTCGTAAGCCCATCTGGGATTGTTGGACTTTTTAGCCATAACCTCCGCAACGGTTTCGTTCAAACCGAGGTTCAAAATGGTATCCATCATACCGGGCATTGAAGCTCTTGCACCGCTTCGTACAGAAACAAGGAGCGGATTTTCGGTATCGCCGAATTTCATTCCGGTAATTTCTTCCATTTTTGTGATGTACTCCATAATTTCAGCCTGGATTTCATCATTAATTTTTCTTCCATCCTCGTAATACTTTGTGCAGGCCTCCGTAGTAACGGTAAATCCCTGCGGAACCGGCATTCCGAGTCTTGTCATTTCTGCAAGGTTGGCACCTTTGCCGCCAAGCAGATTTCTCATCGAGGCATCACCTTCGGAAAAAAGGTATACATACTTTTTAGCCATTTAATTAATTACCCCCTGTAAGTAAATTTAGACACTTTTTACTTTATTTTTCGCATCTCTATAATTTTATACCATTTTTAAAAAAATTTCCACTGTTTTTTTAAAAATTTGATTTGTTTTTGAAATTTCTATAAATTTATATGTAAATATCACCTTAAAAAGCTGAATTTTTATGTAATTTTCACAACAATTTATGTAATTTTCGCAACAATTTAATTGTTTTCGGTAACTTTTTTCAAATAATCCAAGCTTTTGAAATAGTATTCTAAACGCTGCTGAAAATATTTTTCAGTTATATAATTTGCGTCGCAAACAAGCGATTTGTCAATGTTTGACGTGTTGAACACAGTTTTTAAATCCTTTGTCAAAACAAAATGAAAAAATCCTATGAGCTTTGGATAGATTTTTATTAAATTTTCGTTTGAGCAGCCCTTGCACACAATGCCGCCCGACGAAATATCAAAATATTCAAGGTCGGTTTTTGCACCGCAGTGAACACATTGGTTAAGAACAGGCGCAAAGCCTGCCGCCGCCGAAGTTTTAAACTCAAAAATCGTTTTTATTCTGTTAAGCTCATTAAGCGTATCGCCTCCAACAGCCTTTTTTTCAGCATTTTCCACAAAATAAAAACAATTCAGCAAAAATCTGAAATATGCTCCGTCCCCCTCCAAAAACTCCGACGCAACCTTTGCCGCTTCGGCAATATACGAGCCGAAACTGAGCTTTTCCACACTCGAACGGATATTGTAAAAATTGTTTATCATATCAGCGCTTGAAAGCGAGAAAAAACCGCCGCTGCCGTTTAAATTAAAATCGTTGTAGCAAAACTGCTGCATAGCGGAAAAGGATTTATGCTTCATACTCCGTATGCCCTTTGCAATGACGGTTATTTTTGTCATATCCTCGCACAAAACAGTAAACAAAGCGTCGTTTTCCGAAAGCTTATTTACCTTCAAAATCAGTCCCCTTACCTTGGTCATCATTTTTTAATGCTCCCTCATATTCGCAAATTTCTTTGTATCCGAGATAGCTTTCAACATTGCCTGTTTTTTCAAATACACTCCAAAAAAAGTTTTCCTCCAAAAAAATCTCCTCCAAAAGCATATTTTTAACACACACTCTATGCTTTTAGGTTGTCCCAAAACTTTTTTGATATGTTTATAAATTTTTGCCAAACCGAAAATCAGTCCTGTTTAAGCCCAAATTCCTTCATAAGAAAATTTGAATTTCGCCAATCCTTTTTAACCTTAACCCACAATTCCAAAAAAACCTTTTTATCAAGAAGCTTTTCGCAGTCTTTTCGCGCATAAGAACCTATTCTTTTAAGCGTTTTGCCGCCGCTGCCTATAATAATGCCCTTATGCGAATCCTTTTCACAAAAAATATTTGCAGAAATCGAAACAAGGTCGGGCTCCTCTTTCATTTTTACAATTTCAACGGCAATGCCGTGCGGAACCTCCTTGTCAAGTGTAAGAAGCGTTTTTTCTCTTATAATTTCCGCAACAATCTGTTTTTCGGGCTGATCGGTCACCATATCCTCGGGATAATACATCGGTCCCTCGGGAAGATATTTTTTTATTTCCTCTTTAAGTGCGCTGATTCCGTCTCCTGTTTTTGCGCTTATAGGTATAATTGATTTAAACTCGCGCATTTTGCTGTATTTTTCAATAACCGGCAAAACATCTTCCTTTTTTACGGTATCACATTTGTTTATAACCAAGACGGCGGGAATATTTTTAGATTTTTCAATTATTTCCGCCTCTGCATTTCTCACATCTACTGTCGGTTCAACCACCACAATCAGAAAATCCGCCTCACCGATAGTTTCGTTAACCGCCTTAATCATTGTTTCGCCAAGCTTGTTTTTCGGTTTGTGAAAGCCCGGCGTATCAAGAAAAATAACCTGCATATCGTCTTCCGACATAATACCGAGAATTTTTCCGCGCGTAGTCTGTGGTTTTGGCGAAATTATCGCAATTTTCTGCCCGATAAGCGCGTTTAAAAGTGTGGTCTTGCCGACATTCGGTATTCCGATAATTCCAACGTATCCCGATTTAAATTTTTTGTCATTCATAAATTCAACCTCTTTAAATTAATCTCTTGTAAGCTTTAAAATTTTGAGGATTTCCTCCTCTTTTTTGCGCATAATAACCCTGTCGGATTCGTCTATATGATCGTAACCCAAAAGATGTAGCATACTGTGACAGGTTAAAAATCCCACCTCTCGCTCAAACGAGTGACCGTACTCTTTTGCCTGCTCTGCCGCGCGCTCAAGCGAAATCACAATATCGCCGAGCGTAAGATATCCCTCGTAAAAATCCTCGTCAAAAACAGTTATCTCTCCGTTTTTCGCATTCAGAAAAGGAAACGACAAAACATCGGTCGCACTGTCAATATTTCGCTGCTCACGATTGATGTTTCGTATTAAATCATTGTCGGCAAACATAACGTTTACCTCACATTTTTCGTCTATATCCTCATATTTTAACACACATTCGGCAACATTTTTAATAAGCTCGTCCAAATCGCGCCCGACATTTATTTTATCCTGTGCATTGTCAGTAAAAATTCTTATCATTTGTTTCCCCTTTTTTCGTTTTGCCTTAATAATTTTCTCTGTTCAAATTTATCGTACGCCTTGATAATTTTCTGAACAAGCTGATGACGCACTACATCCTTGTCCGAAAGATAGCAAAAGCTTATGTCGTCAATATCCTTAAGTATTTTTTCAACCTCTTTAAGACCGGATTTTTTGCCGTCGGGAAGGTCAATTTGCGTAACGTCGCCGGTAACGATAACGCGCGAATTAAAGCCTATGCGCGTTAAAAACATCTTCATTTGCTCGGGCGTGGTATTCTGTGCCTCGTCCAAAATAATAAAGCTGTCGTCAATGGTTCTTCCGCGCATATATGCAAGCGGGGCAACCTCAATACTGCCGCGTTCAACGTGTTTCTGATAGGTTTCAAAGCCGAACATCTCATATAAGGCGTCATAGAGCGGACGCAAATAAGGGTCTACCTTATTCTGCAAATCACCGGGCAAAAATCCCAGCTTTTCGCCCGCCTCCACCGCAGGACGGGTAAGAATTATCCTTGATACCTCTTTGTTTTTATAAGCTTTTACCGCCATAGCCACTGCAAGATAGGTTTTCCCGGTCCCGGCAGGACCTATGCCAAAGGTAATGGTGTTGTTTTTAATTGCTTCAACGTATTTTTTCTGACCGAGAGTTTTGCTTTTTATCGGCTTTCCTTTTGCCGTAATGCAGACGCAGTCGCTGCCGTAGAGCGCCTCGTGGTCAATTCCGTCCTTTACGCTGTCTATTGTGTAGTTAACCGTCTGGTCGGTTATTTCGCCCTCGGTATTATAAATTTTTCCAAGGCTCTCAATAGCTTTCTGCGCAAGCGCCGTCCCCATTTCGCCGCCGCTGATTTTAACGTTTTCTCCTCTGTTTACAATGTTTACATCAAATGCGCTCTGAATTTTTTTTAGATTTTTGTCAAATTCGCCGAACACCGCAATAAGCTGTTCGGAGCTTTGCATGGTTACGCTTCTCTCCAAAATTTCATCCTCCGTTTTCAATCTTCACTTTTTTTCCGATATCCTGTATGCACTCGTAAGTGACTTTTATATAAATTTTTCCGTTTTTCTGCATAATATGCTCAACATTTTTGTTCACAACCTTAACGTTTTCGCCTATTTCCTTATCCAAATCTTTTTTCACTATATCGCCATAATACACCAAAGCGCCGTCGGTTGTCAACTTTGTTTCGATTTTATTTTTTTCATAATAGACATCTTTTTTGTGCGAAATGGGCAGAAAAAAGCTTTTTCCAATGCCCAGCTGACCTGTTTTTTCCTCTTTGTCATAGTATTCAAACGGAATTTCGCCCTTTATATATAATGCTACATCAAAGCCGAAAAAATTTAAAGTGTTTTTTGAAATTTTTTTGTCGGTGCGTATATATTCCGTTTTAACAAGCGGAAATTCTCCGCATTTTGAATACCACGTTCTCGCCGACACTTCGCCGCGCGCACCGGTATATTTTGCACCCGACTCGCCAAGGTCAACCACTCCCGAAATAAGAAGGTCGCCCTTATCCACCGTATCGCCCTCTTTAACCGCCGCTTCGCCGTTCAGCGCAATAACCCTTGTCACAAGCCCGTCCTTTTCAGCAATAATATTTGACGGTGCTGTGTCGTCAACCATTTCGGGTGCAGGCACTTTTTCCTTTACCGAAACAACCGCGCGCGTTCCCTTTATATCTACCCAAATCCACGCCAATTCTTTTTCTTTTTTCAGAATTTCGTTCTGAAGATAATAAACGTCGGTGCCGAAACGCAGCTTTCCCGTTTTAAAGCCGAGGTTGGAAAGATTTTGCAAAATGACATCTGACGATACCTTTTCATTTCCAACAACATCGATGCGCCATATAAAGCTTGACAGCGCAAAAAACAAAATCACCGCGCCCGCAAAACCTAACATAAAAGCCTTGCGCTTTTTATATTTTTGTATCAAAAACGGCAGTCCTACCCTTTTTTCAAGCGTTACTTTAGAGCGGGTCTTGTATGCCGCGCCTCTTACCATTTTAAAGCCCTTTATGCTCATTTTAAGGCTCATTTTGTTTTCGCCGTCCGAAAAGACATCCCATAGGCATATGTCTCTTTTAAGGCACAAATTTAAAAAGCGTTCAAGAAAAAATCCTCTTACGCCCACCAAAACATAACCTCTTAAAAAATTGAAAAATCTTACAAACAAAAATCACACCTCACTCGTAAACAACCGACGTAATTTTACCCGAAATGCTTAAATCTTCATTTGTGATAAAATCCATTAAAAGTCCTTCGCCCGTGATTTTAACAATAAAATCCGCCGTGTTTATTTTAACCTCCTTATCGGAATACTCAATAATTCCAATATAATTTTCAATCCAGGCATTGCTGTTTGCGTCCAGCACGATTTTGGGAGAATTCATTATAATTTCGGCAGGCATATCCAGCGTTTCTTTAATTTTCTGCTTTATTCGTTTTTTCACCCTGATTTTCGCCCCCTCGCCGCGTATGTTAAATAATATGATTGTACTTTTGCGAATATACATAGCAAAAGAGGTGAAATTTATGAAAAAAACACTCCCTTATTTTGCATTTTTTTGTATTGTTATAACCTGCATTTTTTCGTCAGAGTGCACCCAAAGCGCAAAATGCGCGCTGGATATATGCCTTTATACACTGCTTCCGTCGCTTTTTCCGTTTTTTGTGTTTGCAAGAATTTTTATACTCTCCGGCGGTGCGGAATCATTTTCAAAAAAGCTTGCATTTTTGACAAAACCGATTTTTAATATGAGCGGCAACGCTGCTGCTCCGGTAATTTTGGGCGTTTTGTGCGGTTATCCCATCGGCGCAAAGAGCGCGGCGGAGCTTTATGGCGAAGGCGCAATTTCAAAGAGCGAAGCACAAAGGCTGTGCGGTTTCTGCAACAATTCGGGTCCGCTTTTTTTAATCGGCGCGGTAGGATGCGGTATGCTGTCATCGCCGTCGGCAGGATATCTTTTGTATGCCGTGCATATTTTGTCCGCACTCACGGTAGGCGCGCTTTTCCGCGGCAAATACAGTCCTACCTTGTGCAGTCCCAAAAGCTCGGATATTTGCGAAAATATTTTTGTCACAGCCGTTGAGGACAGTGTGACAACGCTTTTGAACGTTTTTGGATATGTAATAATTTTTTCGGTTGTGACTGCGTTTTTCAAAAATCCGTTTTTGATTGGATTTTTTGAAATAACCAATGCAATTTCAAAAATTTCAGCTTCCGATTTTCCGCTTTATCAAAAATTTATTTTTGCGGCGGTTTTGTCATCGTGGGGCGGCGTCTGCGTGCATATGCAAACCTTCGGAATTTTGTCAAAATACAAGCTGTCGTTTAAAAAATACCTTTTTTCAAAGCTTATACACGCCTTCATTGCGTTTGTTTATGCGGTTTTGGCAATAAAAATA
>JALEIO010000007.1 GCA_022769845.1 Oscillospiraceae bacterium | reverse complement strand
GGTAATTCCGTAGCCTTGAATAACCATAAATCCAAATTCACCGAGAACCTTTGAAACCTCCGGATTGGGCGATGCCGCACCAACAACAAACATTCTTAAATGTCCGCCGAAGTTATCGTGAATTTGCTTAAAAATCTTTTTTCGCATATCAATGTGTATTTTTCGCAGAGTATTTGAAAGCGCAAGACCCTTTTTAAGCTTTTTGTCAATGCCGTTTTTCTTTGCCGCGCTCCAAATTTTTTTATACATAGCCTCAATAATCGCAGGAACGCAAAGCATAACCGTAGTTTTGCTTTCAGCAAGATTTTTTGCTATATACTTAAGACCGTCGCAGTATGCAACGGTGCTGCCACGGTAAATCGGCGCTAAAAATCCACAGCTGCATTCATAAGTATGATGAAGCGGAAGAATTGACAAAAATGTGTCTTTTTCATCTATATATGTCATACAACACATACCCATAAGTGCTGAACAAATATTTTTATGCGACAAAAGCACACCTTTTGAAACAGCGGTTGTACCTGAAGTAAACAGCAAAATCCTCGGCTCCTCGGGATTAATTTTAACGTTTGCAAAGCTGTTGTCGCCCTCCGAAACCATCATTTTTCCCGATGCAAGAAGTTTTTTAAAGCTTATTTCAAGTTCTGTGTTATCGTCCAAATCCATATTGACAAGAAAACGGATTTTTCTGTTTTCCTCGCGGGCTTTTATCATATTTTCAGAAAATTTTCCCGAATAAACAACCGTTGTAACATCAGCAATATCAAGAAGGTGAGCCCAGTCCTCATACGGAAGCTCTTTATCAATCGGAACAATGTTGCTTTCGCCGTTTATGGCAGCAAGGTATGTAACTGCCCATTCGTATCTGTTCGGTGCGATAACCGCAATTTTTTTGCCGGCAAGCTCCATTCTCATAAATGCCGTTCCAAGACCTTCAACGTCTTTGGAAAAATTATTGTAGGTTACTCCTTCATAAGCGCTTTTTTTGTCTTTTTTTACTAAAAATGCATTTTTGCTGCCAAATTTTTTTACACTGTTTTCCAGCATATCTTTAAGCGAAGCAATTTCGTCAACATGATAGTAGGAAACGTTTTTCATTTTCTTCAACTCCTATAAAATTTTAAAATAAACTTAACTGTGTGTTTGGATTATCTTCGTCTTTTAAATAATATCCCGTTGCCGGAACATTTTTTGTTTTGTAATATTCAATGTCTGAAAGCTTGCTTTCCGACGCAAAGTCAACTTTTGTAACAACACTTTTCTTTTTCATATTCATAACCGCAACACCCTGTGTGTCACGCGTGGATTTGGAATTTAAGCAGGTTGTTGAGAATACCATCACCTTGTCGATAGAGCTGTAAATAACCATATCGGTATCTTCTGCAATGTGCTTAACCGCAACAAGCGGAGATTTATCGCTGTAAGCATTTATAAGCTTTTTACGATTGGTTTTTGTTTCGTAGCTTTTAAGGTTAACCCTTGCAACCTTGCCGTTTTCAAAAAAGTATAACAGGTCGCCGGCATAGTCGGTTGTCGCAATGGCAAAAACAATTTTTTCGCCCTGTTCCATTTTTGCAATGTTCGGTGCAAAGTGTCCCCAGTCGCTCGCTTTGCAGTCGGCAACCTCGTGAAGCTTAAGCTTGTATGCGTTGCACATATTACTGATAAGCACAAGGTCGGCTTTGTTTGTAGTTTCTTGTTCAAGCACGATAAAATCGCCGTCTTTAAGCTTTTGTGCCGAGCTTGAACGCAGTGAAACGGCAGATATTTTTTTCAGATAACCGTCATTGGTAAGAAAAATTTTAAGATTGTAATCTTCAATAAAGCTTTCTTCTTCATAAACGGTAACCTCGCCGCTTTCCACTACGGTTGTTTTTCTCTCTTTGCCGTATTTTTTTGCAATTCTTTTCAAATCCTCTATAATAAGCTTTTTAACTTCATTGTCATCTGAAAGAATTTTGTTTATATTGTCAAGCTCGTTATTTAAATCGTCAATATCCTTCAAACGGTTTAAAATATACTGCTTGTTCAAATTGCGAAGCTTTATTTCGGCAATGAAATCTGCCTGCAGCTCGTCAATGCCGAAGCCTTTCATAAGGTTGGGGATAACGTCCTCGTCTCGTTCGGTGCTGCGGATAATGGCGATTGCTTTGTCAATATCGAGAAGTATTTTTTTAAGTCCCTCCAAAAGGTGAAGACGCATTGTGATTTTGTTAAGGTCGAAATTAAGCTTGCGCTTTATGCAGTTCATTCTAAAATCTGTCCAGTGCTGCAAAATCTCGCGCACGCCAAGCACCATGGGAGTTGTGCCTATAAGCACATTCATATTGCAGCTGAACGAGTCTTCAAGCGGAGTAAGCTTGAAAAGCTTTGTCATAAGCATATCGGGCTTTACGCTTTTTTTAATGTCAATAGTAATTTTAAGACCTTTTAAGTCGGTTTCATCGCGAAGGTCGGTTATTTCTTTGATTTTACCGCTTTTTATAAGCTCGATAATTTTGTCGATAATTGCTTCGCTTGTGGTGGTATATGGAATTTCGTAAATTTCTATAAGCGAATTTTTCTTGTCGTATCGGTATTTTGCGCGAACCTTTATGCTTCCTCTGCCGGTTTTATAAATATTTTCAAGCGCAGCTTTATCCAAAATCAGCTCACCGCCCGTTGAAAAGTCGGGCGCAATAAGCGTTTTTGATATGTCGCAGTTCGGATTTTTAAGATAAGCAATCGTAGTATCGCATACTTCTTTTAAATTAAAGCTCGGTATGCAGCTTGCCATACCGACTGCAATGCCTTGATTGGGATTTACAAGAATATTGGGAAAGGAAACGGGAAGAAGCGTCGGTTCGGTCATTGTGCCGTCGTAGTTGCTCACAAAATCGACGGTATTTTTGTCAATATCGCCGAAAACCTCCTTGCATATTTCTTCCAGCTTAACCTCGGTGTAACGCGACGCGGCATATGCCATATCGCGCGAATACTGTTTTGCAAAGTTGCCTTTTGAATCAATAAACGGGTGCAGAAGCGCTTCGTTTCCGCGCGTAAGCCTTACCATAGTTTCGTAAATCGCGCCGTCGCCGTGCGGGTTTAATTTCATTGTTTCGCCCACAATGTTTGCGGATTTTCGCTGTTTTCCGTTTATAAGACCCATTTTATACATAGTGTATAAAAGCTTTCGGTGCGATGGTTTAAAGCCGTCTATTTCAGGAATTGCACGCGAAATTATAACGCTCATAGCATACGGCATATAATTTTCTTTAAGAGTTTGAGTGATTTTTTGTTCTGTATTGTTTTCCAAGTAATTTCAGTCCTTTCAAAGTGAAGATTTGAACGGATTTCAGCTTAAATCAAGCATATCTAAATATTCGTGACCGTTAGTGGTGATATAATCCTTTCTGCCTTGCAAATCATCGCCGAGAAGCATATCAAAGACCTCCTCGGTAAGTGCTTTGTCGTCATCCAAAACTTTTATAAGCCGCCTTGTTTCAGGGTTCATAGTGGTTTGCCACATCATCTCGGGCTCGTTTTCACCAAGACCCTTTGACCGCTGAATTGACGCTTTGTCGCCGATTTTTTTGAGGATATCTGATTTTTCCTTTTCGCTGTATGCAAAATATGTTTCGTTTTTAGCGGTAATTTCAAAAAGCGGAGATTCTGCTATATAAACCTTTCCTTCAGTAATAAGGGTGGGAGTGAGGCGCTTTAGCATAGCTAAAATCAGCGTCCGTATCTGAAAACCGTCAACGTCGGCATCGGTACAGATTATTATTTTGTTCCATCTTAAATTATTTATGTCAAATTCCGATACGTTTTTTGAATTTTTTGAACTTATTTCAACTCCGCAGCCCATAACTTTCAAAAGGTCAACTATAATATCGTTTTTAAAAATTTTGTCAAGATCCGCTTTAAGACAGTTCAAAATTTTACCTCGCACCGGCATAATTGCCTGAAATTCCGAATCTCTGCCTAATTTGCAGGAGCCGAGCGCCGAGTCGCCCTCAACAATATAAAGCTCGCGGCGCGACAAATCCTTTGTTCGGCAGTCTACAAACTTTTGCACGCGGTTTGTAACGTCAATATTTCCGCTCAATTTTTTTGCAATGTTGATTCGTGCTTTTTCGGCGTGCTCACGGCTGCGTTTGTTAATGAGTACCTGGGCGGCTATTTTGTCTGCCTCAACCTTATTTTCGATAAAATAAACCTCAAGCTCGTGACGAAGAAATTCCGTCATTGCCTCGGCAATAAAAGCGTTGTTAATTGCCTTTTTTGTCTGATTGGCATAGCTGGTAACGGTAGAGTGCGAGTTTGAAACCAAAATAAGACAGTCTTTTATATCATTAAAATTGATTTTAGATTCGTTTTTGTTATATTTTGAATTTTGCTTAAGATACTTGTCCACCGCATACAAAAAGGCGTTGGACACTGCTTTGTCCGGTGAACCGCCGTGCTCTAAAAAGCTTGAGTTGTGATAATATTCCAAAAGTGAGGTTTTGTTGGAAAAGCAAAACGCAAACGACATTTTTACATTGTAATCATCTCTGTCGGCACGGTCTCTGCCGCGGCGCTCACATTCAAGATATTTTACATCGGTGAAAGCCTCTCCTGCGGCAATTTCATTAACGTAATCCACAATGCCGTTGTTATAAATATACTCTGTTTCTTCAAATTTTTTCGGTTCTTTTTCACACTTGAAAACAAGCTTTAAGCCTTTATTGACTATTGCCTGTTTTTTCATAATATCGTGAAAATAATCTTCGGGAATATTAATATCGGTGAAAACCTCCAAATCGGGGCGCCACCTTATTTGTGTGCGTGTATGCTTATAGTTGTATTCTTCTTTTTTAAGCCCGCCGATATTTACGCCTTTTTCGAAATGCAAATCATATTTAAAGCCATCACGGTAAACGCAAACATCCATATATTCAGACGAATACTGCGTTGCACACGCGCCGAGACCGTTTGTGCCAAGACTGTATTCATAGTTTTCGCCCGAGTTTGTTTTGTATTTTCCGCCCGCGTAAAGCTCGCAGAACACAAGCTCCCAGTTGAACATCCCTTCTTTGGGGTTGTAGTCAACGGGAATACCGCGTCCGTAGTCGGTAACTTCTATTGAATTGTCAAGATACTTTTTAACCTCGATTAAATTTCCGAAACCCTCGCGCGCTTCGTCAATAGAGTTGGAGAGAATTTCAAAAACAGCGTGTTCGCAGCCGTCCAATCCGTCCGAGCCGAAAATAACGGCAGGGCGCAGGCGCACTCTGTCTGCACCTTTTAATTTCGATATACTTTCGTTTGTATAATCGTTATTTTTGCTTTTAGCCATTTTTTTACCACCTTGTACCATATATTACTTATTATATTTTACAATGTACAATATCTTGTTGTCAAGCATATAAGGAAGAAATTTTTTTAAAATGTAAAAAATAGGTGGACATTTGCTGAAAAAAGGTATATAATTGTATGGATTGGAGGAATGTTTATGGTATTATTAACACTTGTATTAAATAAAACAGAATGTCTGGACGAAATTCTGCACAAATTTGCCGAAAACGGCATAAACGGAGCAACTATTTTGGACAGCACGGGTATGGCTCATTCTTTGAGCGATGACGAGGATTTTCGTTTTATTGTATCGCTTCGTCATATTCTTGACCCTGACAGAGAGAGCAGCAAAACGGTGCTTACTGTTATTGACGAAGGCAAAATTCCGCTCGTTTCAAAAATTGTAAACGACGCAACCGGAGGACTTAACAACCCTGATACGGGAATAATGTTCTGCACACCCGTAACTTATATGGAAGGATTTGAAAAAAACAATGCAATTTAATGTACTTTGCTATCTTGCAATAATGATTTTTTCGGGAATGGCTTTCGGCAGGCTTGTAAAGCTTATAAAGCTTCCGAATGTTACGGGATATCTTCTTGCGGGGCTTATTCTTGGGCCGAGCGTGCTTAAAATCATTCCAAAGGACACTATTGACGGCATTGCGGTTATAAGCGAGGTTGCGCTCGGGTTTATTGCGTTTTCCATTGGCAACGAGTTTAAAATGTCGTATTTTAAAAAGGTGGGTGCATCGCCCATTGTAATTGCAGTGTTTGAGGCACTTTTTGCGGTTATATGCGTGTGCACGGTGCTGGTTTTATTCGGCAACGACTTGCCGTTTTCACTCGTTTTAAGTTCAATAGCCGCGGCTACCGCTCCTGCTGCGACAATTATGGTAATTCGTCAGTACAAAGCAAAAGGTCCTGTCACCGAAACGCTTCTTTCGGTGGTTGCTTTGGACGACGCGGCTGCACTTATGCTTTTCGGCATTTCGGTCGCAGTTGCCGGTATGCTTAATTCCACCTCAAATATTTCTGTTTTAAGTATGATACTGTCGCCGATTTTGGAAATCGTGGGCGCGCTTGTAATAGGCGCGGTTTTGGGTATGATTCTTACATATTTTATCCGATTTTTCAAAAAAGACGGAAACAGGCTGTCGCTTGCGGTCGGATTTGTATTTATAGGAATTGGAATTGCCGATATGACAGGCGTTTCGTCACTGCTGCTGTGTATGGCACTCGGCGCAACGTTTGTAAATTTTTCAAAGCAGGCGCTGCCGGTTATGAAGGTTGTGGACGCAGTGACGCCGCCGATATTTATGCTTTTTTTCGTAGCTTCGGGTGCGGCGCTTGATTTGTCTGTTCTTCCTATGATTGGCATTGTCGGCGTGATTTATGTAATTTTGCGTGTTGTAGGAAAGGTTCTCGGAACATATCTTGGCGCAACAATTTGCAAGTGTGACAAAAAAATCAAAAAATATCTCGGTTATGCCTTGCTTCCGCAGGCGGGTGTGGCAATCGGCTTGTCGCTTGCCGCAACAACGGTTGTGCCATCTTACGGTCAGACAATCCGAGCGGTTGTTCTGTGCGCAACCTTTATATATGAACTTATAGGACCGGGAATTACCAAAATTGCGCTGAAAAAAGCAGGGGAGATTGAATAAAAAATTTTTTGGAACGATGAAAACATCGTTCCTTTTCAATTGTAAAGCAAAATTTTACAAAACAACTATTGACTTTATCAATTTAGTGTGGTAAAATGCTAAAGTAAAGGAAGTGGATTTTATGCAAAACAAATACAGCGCGTTCACAGACAAGCTTTTTGAGGCGATTTTAACCTTAAACAGTGTTGAAGAATGTTATAATTTTTTTGAGGATATTTGCACCATAAAAGAAATTCAGGATATGTCACAGCGGCTTGAGGTTGCGCAGCTATTGCTTGAGAACAAAAGTTACATCGAAATATCAAAAGAAACAGGTGCAAGCACCGCGACAATAAGCCGCGTAAACAAATGCTTTACCTACGGCAGCGGCGGATATAAGGCGGCTTTGGCAAGACTTAAAAAGGGAGAAAAGTAATATGGAATTTGCGCTCAAAAACGATGAAAAAGCGATATTAAAGCTTAGATCACTTTATCAAAAATACGGTTATCAGCAGTTTAAAATGAGCAAGTTTGAAGAATACGACCTTTATACGCAAAATAAAGACTTTCTTGTGTCGGACAGCATAATAACTTTTAACGACACAAACGGCAAGCTTATGGCTCTGAAACCTGACGTTACGCTGTCAATAATAAAGGACAGCGCCGATGTTGACGGCTCGGTCAAAAAGGTTTATTACAACGAAAATGTTTACCGTGTGTCAAAGGGCACGCAGACATTTAAGGAAATTATGCAGTCAGGAATTGAATGTATCGGCGATATTGACGAATACATAATTTGCGAAACACTTTATCTTGCCGCACAAAGCTTATTAAGCATTTCGGAAGATTTTATTCTTGATATTTCGCATATGGACATAATTTCTGCGGCGGTTTCGGCACTTAATTTATCGGCAGAAGGCGAAAAGGAAGTGCTAAAGTGCATCGCCGAAAAAAATGTATCCGGAATATTAAAAATATGCAGCGGCGAAAATGCGCCTGATGACAAAACAGACATTCTTGTTAAAATTGCTTCAACCTACGGAGATATGCGCGCGGTTTTAAAATCGCTTAAAGCGCTGAATTTTGGTGAAATCGCGCCGTATGTTGCAGTGCTTGAAAAAATTGCAGATTCGTTTGACGCCACAGGCTTATCTGACAGAATACGCTTTGATTTTTCGGTTATTCACGATATAAACTATTATAATTCCGTTGTGTTTAAAGGCTTTATCAATACCATTCCCACCGGAATTTTGTCGGGCGGTCAATATGACAGGCTTATGCGT
>JALEIO010000243.1 GCA_022769845.1 Oscillospiraceae bacterium | reverse complement strand
CGGAATTTTTATAAAGATTGCGGACAAGAAAATCTATTGATGCCAAAAAGATATATGACGGACTGGAGGTTTGAAAAATTGCAAGGTTTTCTTCAAGCTTCGTAAGGTTAATACGGTCGGACGAAACGTGCAGGATTGCCGTCTGTGTAAGGCTTGCGAGTGTTTTGTGAAGGCTTTGAACAACAATATCTGCACCCAGCGTCAGTGCATTTTTCGGAAAGAAACCAAATGAAAAATGTGAACCGTGCGCTTCGTCAACAAGCACGGGAATGTTGTTTTTATGCGCAATTTCGCATATTTTTTCAACGTTGCTCACAACTCCCTCGTAAGTGGGGGAGGTAAGAATTATTAAATCTGCTCCGTTTAAATTTTTAATTGCCTCAATTATGTCGTCGGGCAGAATTTCGCCGCAAATTCCTGTTTTTTCGTCGTACGAAGGATTGACAAAATAAACGTCTGCACCGGTGAGCTTTAGCGCATTATATACCGATTTGTGGCAGTTTCGGGCGCAGATAACTCGGCCGCCGAATTTTACACACGAGTAAACTGCCGCCAAAATGCCGCTGCTTGAGCCGTTCACGAGGTAATACGATTTTTTGCTGTCCCATATTTTTTTTGCCAAATCCATAGAATTTTTCAAAATTCCTTCGGCGTTATGAAGATTATCAAAGCCGTCAATCTCGGTAATATCATATTTTGAACCGAGTTTTTCAAGGATAGCAAAATTCTCTGTATTCCGCTTATGCCCCGGCATATGAAACGGAATTTTTGTGTTTTCGGATAATTTTTCAAAAAGCGATTTTTCGTCCAATTAAAATTCCTCCGTAAAAAAGAGGCGATTTATTCGCCTCTTGGTAAATTTATTTATTCAACAGTAACCGATTTTGCCAAATTGCGCGGTTTGTCAACGTTGCAGCCCTTTTTGATTGCAACGTAATACGACAAAAGCTGAAGCGGAACCACAGCCGTTACAGGCGCAAGAAGCGGGATTGTATCGGGAATTTTTATAATTTTGTCATAGCTTTCGCCGATATCGGTAAAGCCTTCGGGCAAAATTCCCACAATATAAGCGCCGCGCGTTACAACCTCTTTGATGTTGCTTTCCATTTTTCCTTTAAGTTCATTGTTTGTGTTAAGCGCGATAACAACAGTGCCTTTTTCTATAAGAGCAATGGGACCGTGCTTTAATTCGCCGCCCGCATACGGCTCGGAATGGATATACGAAATTTCTTTAAGCTTTAACGAGCCTTCCATTGCAACCGCGTAGTCAAGACCTCTGCCAAGATAGAAAATATCGGTTTCTTTATATATATCATCAGCAATTTTCTTTGCGGCGTCATCGGTTTTGAGCGCTTCTTTAACCTTTTCGGGAAGTGTCAGAAGCTCCGATTTGACGTCTTCCAAAACGCTTTTTTCAACGTAATTTTTGTCCTGTGCCATATAAAGAGCGAAAATATAAAGTGCAATAAGCTGTGTAATATATGCCTTTGTGGACGCAACCGCGATTTCGGGGCCTGCGTGAGTATAGAATACAAAATCCGCCTCGCGTGATACCGAGCTTCCCACAACGTTTGTGATTGCGAAGGTTTTGCAGCCGTGCTCCTTTGCAAGACGCAGAGCCGCAAGAGTGTCCGCCGTTTCGCCTGACTGGCTGATTACCATAACCAGCGTGTTTTTGTCAAGTATGGGATTTCTATATCTAAATTCCGAAGCGATATCCACATCAACGGGGATGCCCGAAAGCCTTTCTATTGCGGTTTTTCCGACAAGACCTGCGTGATAAGCCGTTCCGCACGCTACGATAAACACGCGCGAAATATCTTTCAAATCGTCTGCGCCGATATTGTCAAGAACAATTTTTTCGCCTTTTGCAACTCTTGCGTTAAGCGTGCTTTTAATTGCCTGCGGCTGCTCGTAGATTTCCTTTATCATAAAGTGGTCAAAGCCGCCCTTTTGCGCCGCGGTATCGTCAAAATCAACCTTATATACATCGCGTTTTATTTCGTTTTTATCAAAATCGACAAGCTTTACACTGTCTTTTTTAAGTATTACAAATTCGTTGTCATTCAAAAGATAAACTTCTTTTGTATGCTTTAAAATTGCCGGAATATCCGATGCGATAAAGTTTTCGCCGTTGCCAAGACCCACGATAAGCGGACTGTCTTTTCTTACCGCAATGATTTTATCAGGTTCGTCCTCGCTTATTATGCCGAGCGCATAGCTTCCTTTGAGAGCTTTTGTAGTTTTTATTACCGCGTCCAAAAGGTCGCCGTTATAATTTTTTTCGATAAGATGCGGCAAAACCTCTGTATCGGTTTCGGAAACAAATTTTACGCCGTCTTTGATAAGATTGGACTTCAATTCTTCATAATTTTCTATAATTCCGTTATGAACAACGCTGATTTTTCCGCTCATTGAAAGATGCGGATGCGAATTAATATCGGACGGCTCGCCGTGTGTTGCCCAGCGCGTATGACCTATTCCGACGTTTCCGTTAAGGTCAACTTTTTCGCATTTGGAAACAAGGTTTTTAAGCTGTCCTTTCGCCTTAACGGTTGTAATTTTTTTATTGAGCACAGAAATTCCTGCCGAGTCATAGCCTCGGTATTCAAGCTTGGATAAGCCGTCGAGCAAAATATCTTTTGCTCCGTTTTTGCCAATATAGCCAACTATTCCACACATATTAAATTTTCCTTTCATTGCATTAAAAATAAAACATTTCATAGGGCGATGAAAGGTTTTTACACTGCAAATTTCTTTGTGCCGCAAATTGCTCTGCGGTTTTAAAATTTGCTTACGCTCGTGCAAAGCGTGGGGTATCCGCCGAATTTTCGATTAGCCCCATCCTCGTCAACCGCGTTATATGGCGGTTCAGGCGCTTATAAAATTTTAAAATAAACCTCCTTTTTAAAAAATTGCCCTTATACCATATTATAATATAATAAATATAAAAATGTCAACAAATATTTATATTTATCTGCTAACAAGAAAATTAAATTTATTAAAAAACCCGGCGCTTTTTACGCCGGGTTAAAACTTTGGAGCGAATTTTGCCTATTTAACGGTGGCAGCAGCGATTACATTCACATTTGCAGCAGCAATCGTGATGTCTTTCGCATCTTTCTTCTCTGCGCTCTCTGTCTTCTCTGCAATCTCTATCTTCTCTGCGTTCATTGTCACATTCCCAATTTCCGCGGTTTCGAGCCGAGAAGTCGTCGCATCGCCACGTAGGACAGCAAAAATCCTCATTGCAGCTTTGTCTGAAAAACGAAGCAAACAATTTATATCCCTCCTTTATCTATGGTATACTAAATTATATGTTAAAGAGGGACAAAGTGTGATTATTCGTTTGAAA